>JAICQW010000086.1 GCA_025937665.1 Nitrososphaeraceae archaeon
TCCAATTACTGTTAAAAAGCAATTGATAATAAGTATAGTTTCCCGTGTTAATCATGTAAATTGAATCTGCTTCGACTTGAGATGAAATATTTTTATTACGATCGGAACTGTTATTCAATGCTTAATGTTCACTGGTATCGTCGAGGGTACTGGAATCGTCAAATCAATATCAAAAATAAAGGCGCCAAAAAGAACCGCACACAAGAGAATTGAGATTGACCTAGGAAAACTAAGTAGAGGATTACGTGAGGGTGATAGTGTAAGTATCAATGGAACATGTCTTACTGCCACAAGTATTTTGAGGAATACGGCATTCTTTGAAGTAGTAAAAGAAACTACAAAACGAACTTCCTTAGGTTTATTGAAAGCAGGTGATCGGGTCAATTTGGAGAGAAGTCTAAGAATTAATGACAGGATTGAAGGTCATATTGTTTTGGGCCATATTGATGGAATCGGAACGATTGAGGATATCGTGAAAGTCCCTTCTGAGACCAAAGTATGGATAAGTGTGAACAAACAAATTTCCAAACTCTTAGTGCCTAAAGGTTCCATTGCACTGGATGGTGTAAGCTTTACGATAGTAGATGTTACTAATGCGGCTTTTTCTATAGCCCTAGTTCCACACACATTAGCCGTGACTACGTTTAAGAGTAAAAGGAAGGGAGAGAAAGTTAATATTGAGGTTGACATTTTTAGCAAATATGTCGCAAAGCTATTACCAAGAACGTAGTAATTACCATAAAATCAGTAAACTTTATAATCATATTTTGAGTTTTGAACTCCGTGTCGACAATTAAAGAAGCAGTCGAAGCCCTAAGAGATGGGAAATTTGTCTTGATTCATGATAGTGAATCTAGAGAAAATGAAATTGACATGGTAAAAGCTGCTCAACATATTTGTTCTTCCAATATAGCAACAATGAGAAATGATGCAGGAGGTCTTATTTGTTTGGCCATACCCCATGAAATTGCTTCAAAATTGAATTTGATATTTATGCATGACTTGTTACACTCTGCTTCCAAAAATAATCCTTCGTTGTCAAAAATGATTAGTTCGATAGCTCCATACGGTGATCGACCCTCCTTTTCAATTACCATAAATCATATTGATACTTTTACTGGTATAACTGATAAAGATAGGGCCCTCACAATTACTGCCATGTCAAACGTATGTTCTAAGATTGACACAGATGGAACACATGAATTTTCCAAGAAATTTCGTTCTCCTGGTCATGTACACATATTAATTGGTGCAAAAGAACTATTAAAAGAAAGATCAGGTCACACAGAACTGTCTATTAAATTAATGGAACATGCAAATCTAATTCCAGCAGTAGTAATTTGCGAAATGCTCGATTCTGAAACGGGTGGATCCTTATCAATGTACAAAGCTACAGAATATTCTAAAAAACATAATATCCCCTTAGTAGAATCCTCCCAAATCAAGAAAATATAGGTGAAATAAACTGAGAAAAATAAGAATAGTCATAGTCGTAGCGGAATTCAATAAAGACATTACTGATAAAATGCTTTTTACAGCTAAGCATCGTGCAAAAAATTTAAAGATGGAAGTTAAAAATATCCTCCATGTACCAGGAACATTTGACATGCCATTAATTGTTGAAAGGCTTCTTAAAACTCAAGATATAGATGCGATAATCACATTGGGCGCGGTGATCAAGGGAGAAACAGGACATGATGTTCTCATAGCCAACAATACTGCTAGACTGCTGGCAGATCTGTCTTTAAAATATCAAAAACCTATCGCACTCGGAATCACAGGTCCAGATATGACTGTAAAACAGGCAAAGAATAGAGTTACTCCAGTGCCAAAAAGGGCTGTAGATGCAGCGTATAAAATGGTAACGACTCTAAGTCAGCTGGAAGACAATAAGGATACTAACAGTCAGAAATGACTATCCAAATCACTATTATAAAGATAGAAGGATATGGCCCATGGACGCTAAAGTTGGGAAGTGATAGAGAAGGACAATTGCAGATATTCCAAGCAAATCTATATAGTGATCTACAAAAAATGTTCTCTGAAAGAGATGCTATTGTATATTTTAATAGGTTTGATGAGTTAATTGCGATTAGTAACGGATTATCGTTGGATGATCATCTATCAATCGAACGTGAAATTAATGGTGTTTATAAGGAGTTGAACATCTCGATGTCAATCGGAATAGGCGAGACCCCCTTCGAGGCAAACCTAGCAGCATACCATTCGCGTAAAAATAAAAAATTAGTTGTTAAAAGTAAATTAGTATACGCAGATAACGAAGTTCAATCATTAAATAGTAATTCAAAAGAATTAGCAAAAGATATGTTCACTCAGATTTTGCACCTTGATGTAGATAATTCTACTAAAGTTAGTAACTTGCAATCACCTTACGAGATTACCTCAAAAATAATGAAAATGTTTGCTACTCTCATAGAGCTATTTGTTGAACAAAAGGCAATGATTTTTTTTGTGGGAGGTGACAACTTTATGGCTATCTCTAATACAGTATCAAAAGAGAAGGCTTTAGAAATTATAGGTAAAATCTATGAAACTGAAAATATTAAATTGAACTGCGGTATGGGTATTGCACGCACAGGTAGAAAGGCAGTACAGGCTGCAACGGAAGCCTTAGATACAATCCGAAACCTAAGGGATCAGGGAATAATAAGTCCCATATTTGAAGTAGATTGGATCTAATTTTAAAGAACATTAGCCTGTTTGCTGGAGAAAATCTAGAGTATATAGATAATGGATACATAGTTATCAAGAAAGGTAGGATAGCAAAGGTCGGAACAGGAAATTACACAGGTAAATCGAATATGAACACTTTCGAAGGTCAAGGCATACTTGTAATTCCAGGATTTATCAATGCTCATACTCACATTGGAGATTCTATTGGTAAAGATATTGGAGTTGATTCAACGTTTGAGTCAAGAATTCATCCAGTTCATGGTATCAAGAATAAAATCCTGAAAAGAAGTGAGAAAAAACACCTGGTTAATTTTATGAGAAGCTCCATAATATCTATGATGAAAAAAGGGATTGTTGCCTTTGCGGATTTTAGAGAGGGAGGCCTGTATGGCATTGAGCAAATTACAGAAGCAACGGCAGGACTATCGATAAAAAGTATCATACTAGGTAGACCAGAGCATTACTACGATGTCTCTCGGGATTTTAATAAAAATCCAAAAATTCCTCAAGATGTTATGAAATCGATCCACAGCATTCTCGATATTAGTGATGGATTAGGTATTAGTGGAGCAAATGAAAATACTGATAATTCTCTGAATGAATATAGAAATATTTTTCAAAAAAGATCCTTAAAAAAGAAATATTTGTTAGGTATACATGCTTCTGAATCACCTGAAACTGAAAGAAAATCAATTACTGTAACTGGTAAAAGCGAAGTACAAAGAATTATTTCCAACCTATTACCAAATTTTGTCGTTCATTTAACAAATGCATTAGATATAGATATCAGACTCGTTGCCAAGAAAAAAATTGGAGTTGTCGTTTGTCCGAGAGCAAATGCGACTTTAGGCGTAGGAATACCAAAAATCGCCAAGATGTTAAAATTTGGATGTCGTGTTGCTATCGGAACGGACAACATCATGATTAATTCTCCAGATATGTTCCGAGAACTTGATTATATCTGGAAAGTAACCAGAACATTAGGAGATGGCGCTATTTCAGCAAGGGAGATACTAAAAATGGCAACAGTCAATGGTGGTAAGATTCTTGGTATAAAATCTGGTTCTTTGTTGGTGGGGATGTCTGCGGATATGATATTTATCGACAAGGCAAATTTGGATCTCTCACCAATGCATGATCCTCATGTTTCGATAGTTCATAGAGCAAGCGCTAATTCAATACTCAATGTTATGATAAATGGTAAATTTGTTGACGAGGATGAATTTAGTTGTATGTAATTTTAAATGCAGCAATGTCAATAGACGGTAAGATTTCTACCCGAGGAAACGATTCATCATTTTCATCAAGAAAAGATTGGATACGCGTTCATAAACTAAGATCATCAGTTGATGGTATCGTAGTAGGAATATCTACAGTGCTTGAAGACAATCCCATGCTAAGCGTGAGGCATTATTCAAAGGGGACAAAAGACCCTGTAAGAATCATAGTTGATTCAAATGCTAGAATCCCACTAAACTCAAGGATTATAAGATCATCTAAGAATATTCAAACCATCGTAGCTACAACACCTAATGCATCTACAAGGAAAATAAAAGAATTAAAGAAAGCTGGAGTACAAGTACTGGTTTCTGGTAAAAGAAAAGTAAATATCAAGAACCTATTTCAACAATTGGAAAATTTAGGTCTCAAAAGAATACTCGTTGAGGGTGGGGGTGAAATAAACTGGTCAGTTCTGAAAATAGGACTGGCCAATGAACTAATCGTTACAATATCACCGGTGGTTGTTGGTGGAAGAGATGCAAAAACACTGGTTGAAGGCGAGGGGATTGCAAATATCGCTAATGGTATTAAAATGAGATTATCAAATACCTTGATAAATTATAATAATGAAATTGTACTGTTCTACAAATTACGATGAAACTTCGTCTTTTGAACTAATGTCTAACAATATTTGTTCTATCTTGTACCTCAGAGCATTCTTTACCTTCTCGTTATCTACCATATTAAGAGAGTTTTTGCAATTTGGGCATTTGAAGAATAGTTCCATTGCATAGTCAAATTTTATCCTCGGACAATTTGTATTTCCACAATGGTAAAATTCTGAAGATTCTTCATATTCCAAT
Organism: Nitrososphaeraceae archaeon; assembly: GCA_025937665.1. GTDB lineage: Archaea > Thermoproteota > Nitrososphaeria > Nitrososphaerales > Nitrososphaeraceae > TA-21. The sequence continues at coordinate 4,779 of JAICQW010000086.1, forward strand.
CGTTTCTGAAGTCTATCCAAAATCTTCTTTTTCTGATTTTCGATAAAATTTTCTGCCTGATCTCTTTTTGCCCTCCATCTATATACAAACCAACCTTTCTTTTCATCTTTCACTCTGATCCCAGTGATTAAGGCTTTACCAAACATATCGTACAGAACTTTTCTTATTATATTGATTCGCATACCAGTTGCGCCAGCTATTTCCTCATCCGTAGCATCTTCGGTATTTAACAACGCCCTTGCAACTTTGTGATACTCTTCTCCACCAATTAGATTGGCTATCTTGACAAATGGATCTTCGCTTTCAACTGGGTGCATCCAAGTAATCATTCGCCTTTTTTAGTTATATATTTACCGTCAATTTCAGATTCTGCTGTTTGCGATAGCAAGTCAACATAGATACTTAAACAAAATGGAAGAAAAATCATTACACTTTGTAAATAATTAGTTCATTGTTAAAAAAACATGCATATATTCCAATTTAAAGGACGGAATTAATACTAGTAATTTAATATTCACTCCTAAATATTAATATTTTAACTACATGACTGGCTCTTTTATTATTCTAAGCTCGCCATTTTTCATCATCTCAATACCCATGATTTTCAATATTTTTTTAGCATCGGCATTACTTTCTCTCTGAACAATATTTCTTGCCATTTTTAGCCTGTATTGTGGTGTCCAATGTTGACCAATCTTGTACTTGCCACGAATTAGATCTGGAACTACCTTCACAACCGTAACCTCCCTAACTGATCCCATTTTAGAGGAAAGCGATTCATATCCTCCCTCCTTTTGATACTTTTTCATCAACGCGTTCAATGCCATTGCCTTTTCAGTAGTATCTTCAATCATAGACGCTCTGCCTTTGATAACGACACTAACATACAATGTGTCTGCCTGTGATGCGTCGGTGGGATGAAAATAATATGAAGGCAAGAAACAAATATGAGAATCAACTTCAAAGCCAACCTTTGAATTTCTTTTCATATTTGCAAGTTTTTCTCCAACTGGATGAGAGTGCATATAAATCGCGCCAGTACTATTAGTACCTGTTTGAGTATCAACTGAATCATTCTTTACATAAACAAAATTCATAGGTATTATCTGTGGATAACCATGTACGTCAATTGATGCAACCCTACCAACTCTTTCCTCATTTAGAAAGGTAATCATTTTGACCATAGATTTAATTTCCAGTTTTGGAATTAGTAGCATAACTAGATCTGGAATTTGGTGGTATAATTAAATTGCTAAATTTAATTATATATCTTCGCTACTTGTACTAATTTATTCCGAAAATATTTTAATCATGACCCATAAGTTCAATTATGGAATGTAAAAGAACGGTTTTAGTAACTGGATGTTCTTCTGGAATAGGACTTGCCACTTGTCATGTCTTATCTCGTAACAACTTTATGACCTATGGAACGGTAAGAAATTTGTCAAAAGCAAAGAACATTCAGGACTTAATGAATAGGGAAAACCTCTCTCTGAAAATATTGCGCCTTGATGTAAATGACAATCAATCTATCAAACTTACGGTAAAAAAAATTCTTAATGACACAGGAAGAATAGATGTTTTGATAAATAATGCGGGGTATGGTATGTTTGGTCCCATTGAAGAGATTACGACTCAAGAGATTAAGAAACAATTTGAAACCAATTTTTTTGGAGCAATTAGACTCATAAAGGCAATAGTCCCAATAATGAGGAAGCAAGGAAAGGGAACTATTGTAAATATTAGTTCAATGGTAGGAAGATTTGGTGTTCCACTTAACTCTGCATACGTCTCAAGTAAGTTTGCTGTGGAAGGACTTTCGGAGTCTATCTCATTTGAATTGGAGGAATTTGGAATACGCGTTATAGTGATTGAACCTGGAGTTGTCAAGTCAGATTTTTTTCACAATGTAAAGGTCAAGGGCATGAATCTCGAATCTCCTTATCATGAGTTAATGGAAAGGAGAGTTAACTTCCTAGATAAAGCAATGAAAAATAGTCTAACTTGTAGTTACGATGTTGCCAGCATAATCCTCGAGGCATTGAATTCCAAAGATCCTAAATTTCGTTATGTTATTGGAAACGATGCCACAAATTCTCTCCGTATGAGAAACTCCCTATCAGATAGAAAATTTATGGAGTGGATAAGGGCCGGCATATTTCAGGGTAAAGGACTTTCAAAATAAATGTACGACATTATGGAGATTTTTCTAGATGCTTACGTACAACATTAACTGCAGGATCAAGATACTTTGAAAAGGAAATTGACAATAGGGAGACTCCTGAGCCAAGTAACGCGCCACCTATGACGTCAAAAAAATAATGATCTCCAACGTAAATCCTAGAAAAACATACGAGGGCCGCTTCTATGATTAATAACGAAGAAAAAATAAGATCCTTTTCCTTTCTATAGAATATCACTAGTATCAATGCGCCACTACTAACGATAGAGGCATGACCAGATGGATATGCAAAATCTGTTTTTAGAGGAACATTTATTTCCCGTATTTCTATTACTGGACGGAGCCTTTCAAAAAAATTCTTTAATAACGTATTTAATGGCATTATAATCAAAAAGGAGATGAAAATTATTAAGGCGACTTTCTTTCCCTTCCAACCCGCAAATATACCAAGAA
>JAICQW010000102.1 GCA_025937665.1 Nitrososphaeraceae archaeon
ATCAGAAGTTGATGTATCGGAAGTATCAGAAGTTGATGTATCGGAAGTATCAGAAGTTGATGTATCGGAAGTATCAGAAGTTGATGTATCGGAAGTATCAGAAGTTGATGTAGTATCGTTTGCGGTGTCTACATCTGTCTCTGAAGCATCTGTAGATGTGGCAAAAGTCGCATTAGCAGGAACAGTACTATTTGAAGAATACTTGGTCTCAAAATAGCTCACATCGTCAACACAATGTATAACTTCTCGATCAGTAAGACTGTCTCCTACCTCGGCTGCCAAGTCTATGCAATCTTTCATATTATCATCTGCATCATCATAGATATCTGCAGCTTCCATCGATTGTAGAGGAATTTCTTCTAAATCTTCATCGCCATTTCTAACAGCATTTGCAAATTCAGCCAAATCATCATAATCTTCTAATATTTGTTCTTCCTTATGTAATGCTTGTACTGGAATATTATTGTCAATAAGGAAAAAAGCTCCAAGACATATAATCGTTCCCAATAGAAGAGATACTTTTATCATCGGCCCTGTGTTCATCATATTACAAATTCGAAATTATCATAATTAAATCTTTTGAAATACTTATATAATCTCATACTTGCCCCCGTTTTTTTCTTAACTAAATCTAATTGCATAACCAAGATAATCTAAACAATATATCAATTTGGGTAGTATTTCCTATCTTGGATGAATAAGCGAAAAAATTGTCTTACACCAATGATATAGCAACCCGGTATTATTCGTAACCGATTTTGTAGTTATTATTTTGGATTAATTAATGTCCGTAATTGTGTTATTGATAAATCCTAGTTCATCTTTTTGCACAATATTTCCCAAATCGTCAAATGTAACCCTTTATATTTCTAGTTTCTACGAATTACAATATCAAAAATCGCATAGAAAGAAATGGATTAATTAATTTACATTCTGATTTACTGAAATCAGTCGGGGTATTATTGTACTTTCTTTACCACATTAAAGTAAATCTTGTACTAATATCTAACTTAAATCAAAATAGTGTTTACCATCGCGATCCCTAATTGAATACCGATTTCACGAATTTTTGCAGAAAATAGTTTCTAAAATATCTATAAGTGCCATTCTTAGAGCGTTTTGGAAACTATCAAAGTTATTGTCGTTAGAACTTTTTTCATTTTTCTAATTTCCATATAAATAGATTTTAATTCGTCCTCAGTTGATGCGGATATCTGTACAATAATGTCATATACTCCAGACACTGGGGAAACTTCCTGGACTCCATTAATCTTTTCCAGCTCCTCAACTACTTTCTCTGACGCAGCCAGATCGCAACAGATCAATACATATGCATTAACCATAGACATACTATAATATGACAGGGTTTAAATAAATACAACACCTTTAGTCATATCGCTAGTGATACGGCATAGAATTGCAGCCTTTGGTTGAAATCGGTTTCCAAACTTGTTCTATTGGATCCGAAACTGAAATACGAACGGGAGGAGGGGAAATTGGTGTATTCCATTACTAACTATAAACGGTAGTTATCAATTTTTTATCCAGTCATGTTTGAGATATTTTATAAAAGAATGGATTGATAGTATCTATCAATCTATGACAAACCGAACTATGGAAGGAAAAGACAAACGGTTTATTGAAGAAATGAATGCGCTTGAAGTTCGTAATATGATAAATGAAAAAACAATTGCAATCATGGTGCTTGGTGCTTGTGAAAACCATGGAGATCATATGCCATTCGGATCAGATTTTATTTTCCCAACAGAAATTGCAAAGAGAGTTGCTACCAAAGTGAGTAATGTTATTGTTCTTCCGGCCATTCCTTACGGAGTTAGTATGCATCATGATAAATTTCAGATGACTATGAGTCTTGATCCTGAAACTATGATTGGGATAATTTCTGATATTCTTTCAAGTCTTGATCATAACAAGATAAGGCGAATTCTCATAATAAATGGACATGATGGGAACATTGGCCCCATAGAAATTGCAGCAAGAACTATGAAAAACAAAAATCCTGAAATGACTATCGCATGCTTGGAATCTTGGTGGGTTTTGGTTGGCCAGTTGAAAAAAGGTCTATTTGAAATTTGGAATGGACTGGGTCATGGTGGTGAGGCAGAGACATCTGCTGTTCTTGCTGTGCGCCCTGATCTGGTAAACTTGAAGTCTGCTCCAGTGAAGGTTATTCCAAAATTGCCTGAAAACATCAGAATATTTTGGAAATTTGACGAACTAACTTCTACGGGGGCAACAGGCTCTCCTCAAAAGGCGACTATCACCAAGGGCAATGAAATACTACAATTACTAGAAGATATCTTGATATCATTCATAAAAGAAATGGATTCAACAGACTGGAAATATGGTATATTTTTGAAATAGTATTTTTTCTTCTAATTTTGTATGTTCAGATTATTATTGTTGATAGAATTCGATTACTTTAACGTATATAAAGAGAAATCGCATTCTTCACAGTGATAGTAGAGGCTGTCAAAGTTCGAGCATAAAGTCATGACGTTGTAGCATCTTGGACACCCTATTTCATGTTCAATTGTGTCGCTGACTTGTCTTTCCACCTCGTGTTGATTTCCAATTCCCATTCCCAGAACGTATTGTGATTCTAATGCTGCCGCTTTACCAGTTCGTTTATTTCTCATCACTTTATGTGTAGACATCTTGTGAATATTCAAAATTGTGATTTAAAAGATATGCATGACTTGAAAGAGAGGGGGAGGATTGGAGTAATTTTAACCACGTCGACTAATAACCTAAAGATGAATAAATTGATTTTTCAATTAATGAGCAGAATAAAATACGATCTAATTCATAAATGAACATAGTTGACACTACGAGATGACGCGATTAATCTACATAGGATGTTGAAGGGAAAAATCGAAATTCGAAGTAGAGTTTCTCTGGACAATGCGCCAGAAGAACGGGGGACATTAGGGCTAATTTATACCCCCGGTGTAGCGTATGTTGCCCTAGAGATAAGTAGTCATAAAAAATTAGCCTATGACTATACATCAAAGTGGAATAATGTGGCCATAATATGTGATGGAACACGAGTTCTGGGTTTGGGCAACATTGGCCCTGAAGGCGCCTTGCCAGTAATGGAGGGAAAGTCTGTTTTATTCAAAGCGCTAGGAGATATTAATGCAATCCCTTTGTGCATTGCTACTCAGGACAAAGAAGAAATAATTAGGTTTGTTAAAGTGATACAACCCAATTTTGGGGCAATAAACATTGAGGATATCGAATCACCCAAGGTTTTAGAAATTGTTGAAAGACTGAGCAAGGAATTATCAATACCAGTTTTTCATGATGATCAACATGGTACTGCCATAATTACTCTTGCAGCTCTGGTGAATGCACTCAGGTTAGCAAATAAAGAACTTGATAAAGTTCGTGTGGTTATCTCAGGCTCCGGATCAGCAGGATATGGAATATTCAAGATCTTGCGAACGGCGGGCTGCAAAGATATCATTGTTACTGATACCAGGGGTGCGATATTTGACGGAAGAGTAGATATTGATAATCAGAATCCATATAAAAAAGACATATCCATTAACACAAATTTTAGGAAACTGAATGGAACTTTAATGGAAGTAATCAGAAAATCAGATGTATTTATCGGGGTGTCTGGAAAGGCTGATATTTTAAATAAGCAAATGATAGAATCGATGAACAAAGATGCAATAGTATTTGCATTAAGTAATCCGGATCCGGAAATAATTCCTAATCGTGCCTTACAATACGGCGCAAGAATTGTTGCAACAGGTAGATCCGATTTTCCTAATCAAATTAACAATGCGGTAGTATTTCCTTCAGTGCTCAGGGCATTACTGGATCTTCGAGCCAATAACTTGAGTGAGAATATGCTTGTATCCGTAGCACATGCTATTGCGAGTATAGTTGAAGATGTTCACCTTAGAAATGATTACATAATTCCAAGAGTCGATGACCCCAGAATACTTTCCATTGTTACAAACACCATAAAGGAGGTACTTGGCAGACATATTAAGAACAATGGTTTAAAGACAGATACAAGAAAGTAGCTTTCAAAAACTACAAATCTAGCGAAAGACTTGATATGTTCAACGAAAATGATTTACTTCTCTGGACCGTCATTCAGCCTTTGAATAATCATGTTTGTATCGTTCCAATTATTTTCTTCTGCATTATTCCAATTTTCAAAATGAATTACCTCGGAAAGGATCGCTCTTTTCAACCAACCTGATGTTTCCAAATCGGGTCTTACTTCAAATTTGTTTACATATCCTAAACAAAGATACGCCATCGGTTTAACATGATTAGGTATATCTAAAATCTTGCGTAAATCATCAACTGAGAGAATACTTACCCATCCTACTCCAATTCCTTCAGCCCTTGCTGCCAACCACAAGTTCTGTATTGCGCAACAGACGCTGTATTCGCCTGTTTCTGGTATTGATGTTCTCCCTAAAACAAAGGGCCCAAATTTTTCAGGATCGTATGTCACACAAATATTGATGTCAGATTCTAAAATTCCTTCTAATTTTAGCTTGACATATTTATCTTGTCTTTCTGAATCGTTATCAAGCAATGGAATAGATTTTTGTCGTTCTTTTGTAAAAGATTCTTTAACTTTTAGTTTTGTTGTCTTCTTCTTTATTAAAATAAAATCCCAGGGCTGCGAAAAACCAACTGATGGAGCATGATGAGCTGCCTTCAAAATCTTAACGAGAATGTCATTTGGAATTTTCTTATCAATAAAATGAGATCTGACATCTCTTCTGGAAAAAACAGCCTTGTATAGACCTTCTTTCTCAGTTTTTGTGAAAGAATCAAGTTCGCTAGTCATTGTATGTCAAATCTTGGGGCATGATTTGTATGTCTGTAATAGCAGGAATACCATGTCGGTTATAACATTGAAATTTAATCATGAGAAAGTCATCATTACCTTATTAACAACACTGCACAGGGAGAGTGATGTACAATTTTGTTTGACACACTTCCTAATATTAATTGTTTAAATTTTCCCATACCTCTACTACCCATGATTACAATATCGAATTTCTCTTTCTTGCTATAATCCAAAATTACCGAAGCCGGATTTCCCTGAAGAAGGAGGGTCTTGATGCTTAATCCTTTTTCAGTAGCAATCTTTGAACACTTTGATAATATTTCTTGATTTTCTTTTTTGTAGGCTTCTAGCAATTCGCTTAACAGTTTTTCTGATTCGATATGAGTTATTGGAACTTGTTCCATCACGTTAACTGCAGTAATATTTGAACCCAATTTTTCTGAAAGCAATAATGCTGCATCTAGGGCCCTGTAGGAATTTTCCGAACCATCAACAGGAACTAGGACATTTGTAAACACGAGAGACATTAACTGACTTGTGTCTAATATATGTAACATCTACAACACTAAATTTCATTTTAAAAGAGTTCCTATACCATAGGTTGGTAAATAATCATGATTGAGTATTAGGAAGCAAAAAAATAAAAAAGTTGGGCTGCATAATTACCCTAATTATTAATAGGCGTAATCTGAGTCTTCAAAGCATCTAAGAACTTCGTAATCTGCTAGATTATTTGAAAGCTCCTGTCTATTTTCTATGCATCCTTGTGTTTCAATATCTTCTTGTTTGAAGATTTTAGAATCTTTGAATTCGTCCCAATTCATGTCATCGTCGTTATCCTTACCGTTGTCAATGTCTTTTACAAGTTCCTCCATGGTGTCATCGTCATCCCAGATATCGGCATACACTTGCGGACCCGTGACAACAATTAAGGCTCCAAACATAAGGGTCAACACCGAAGCAAACAAAAACATGCTTTTCATTGGTTGTTTCTTGTTCATTGTTTTTAAGGGGTGCATTTATCATAAATAAATTAATACTTTATAATAATGTTACATAAGTAATTTATTTTTGAATAATGAATATATGTTTAAGCAATTTCATATAATTTATTTAATCTTATCATAAATTAACTAAATATTTTCAACGATTAATAAATGGTGGGGGTAAAACAAAAAATTGAAACGGAAATTCCTAGTGTATCTCCTGCTAATAGGTAGTTGTGACGAATTATTGCAGTAAATAGGTGTAATCAAGTTCTTATTTTTATGTACTCATAGGCATCTGTAGAGTTTTCAAATGCGTATTGTACTTTTTGAAATTGTTCGCGGAATTTTGATACTGAGCTAGCAACTTGCTTTGGATCCGACTTGTCAATCACTATTTGCTTTATAAATGATGCAATGTCTTTCATTTCACTTTCTTTCATTCCTAATCTAGTTACTTCAGGTACTCCGATTCGAACACCACTTGGATG
>JAICQW010000166.1 GCA_025937665.1 Nitrososphaeraceae archaeon
GATCCAGATCATAATTAGGAATAAAATGTGACGATTCCTTATTTTGAAGCTGTATACTAATAAAGATTATCAACAATGATTATCAAAAGCGATTATCTTTAAATCGGTCCACTTTCGGTACTTTTTACCTCTTAATGAAGTAATTATCGTTAAAACTTGTAGGTGATTATACAAATTTTATATGCTGACTAGCAATTTTCATATATTCAAGTTATTATAAAGGATCGATTAAGTAACGATGACTAAAATGGCACAGATGCCGGCTCTAATTCCAAAAGAAGTAGAAATCCAAAGACTAAAGAAAATCTACATAATGGTTATCATGCTGGGTTCAATCGCAGCATCCGTAGAAGTAGACAACTTTGTTGATGGATCTCTTCATCAAACCGCGATTAGAGACAGCGCATTTACACCAGCTCACTGGTGGTTATACAGTCACTTTGTAGCCCTACCATTAGGTTGGGGATTTGTGGCAATGTATGACAGAAGGGTACCTGTACTTAGAGGTCCTGGAAACTCAATGAACACTGGTCTCAAGATAACCATCATAGGCTATCTTGCAACCATGTTTACAATTGGTGTAAATGAAATGTGGCACTTTTGGTTTGTGGAAGAAATTTTCTCAGTCCCGAACCACTGGATGTTTAACATGGGAGTAGTAGTAGCTTTCATGGGTGCTCTTGCATACGTAGTAAGAGTATATGCACGTCTAGTAGAATTGGGTGCTGAGACTCCTGGAAAGAACCCATACGTGGCTGAGATGTACAAGCTTGCACTTGAAGGAAAGCTGTACAGCAGATCAATTCCATAAGCTAATTTGTCAAGCTGTCAACAAAAGCAAAACTACGACCTTTTTTTTCTTTTTCTTGATTATCATAGTAGATCAAACTAACATACAGTAATCTAAAGGTCATATACAAGATTTGTAGTGAGAGAATATTTTTATATATTTAAAAAATGCTAGGTACAGATGATGTCGGATAATTCTGGGATCTATCTGAAAGTCTTTGAAAATGAAACTAAAGATAATGGAAGAAACATTGTAAGAATTGATCCAGAAATAATGGAAAGATTAAACATTTCTGAGGGTGATTTTATTAGCATTATTGGTTCTCAAAATGGAACCGACATTATCTGTCTATCCTTAGACCCTACTGATACAACTAGTGATGGAAAAATAATTCGTATTGATTCTAAAATAAGAGATTTGATTGGTACTGAAATTGGTGATACTGTTACAATAAAAAAACCTTCTAGCTCTGAAAAAAGTAACAGATCAAGAGTAAATAATCTTGAAATCTCTGATGACTTAACAAATTCTATAATAATCACAGGTTCTTGTCTTGATTTTGAAAAGGAACGACCAAAGATTGAGGAATTTTTAAAGCTACTAGAGAATGAAGTGCATTTGAATCATAACTATTGTAAATGCTACACTAATGGAAAAAAAACACTGGGATGGGATTTTTTTGACATTGCTGTAGATCTAAGATTAGTGCAAAGATTAATAGAAATACATCCTGAAATTGACAAGCAAGAGGCCGCAAGCTTGGAGGAACGGTTTGCATTATGGTTACATGCAAAAATCAAAAAAAGAAAACTTGATTATCATTTGAAGGTTAGAGAGGTACCGTACGAACCCGTAAGCGGTTTTCGACTTAATCCTAATGATTTCAGAAATAAGGAAGATATGGAAAATCTTCGATAACGAGTTAATTTATTTTACAACAAAAACAAGAAATGAAGTTACCAGGAGAAATTCAAGATTTTCTAAGCAGAAATAATGAATTAGAGCTAGCTCTCATAGGTTGCAGGGCCGATAACCCGCATAATTCGTACGATTGCTGTGAATATGATATTGCTATTCTTGGAGAGAACATTAAAAACAGCTTTGATAAAAAAATAATCCAGCTTGGAAACTATACAATAGAATTTTTGAATTTTCAAAATCAAAATGGCCGTAATGATATAGCTCTTTCCAATATGATAAAGCTCAAAGACTCAAATACGTTAATTTCAGAATCTCCAAAATTTGATAGAAAGAAATTGTTTATTGCAGCTGGAAAACGAAGAATTGTTGACTCACTGTATAATGTTTCTAAAAATAGTAGCGCCAAAGAAGAATTAAATGCTGCCTTGAACCTGAAAATTGCTGCATACGATCTCATTGAGGGGATCCTTTTAATGTCCGAGACAAGGCCAATGCCTATTCACGAACTAAACCAGTTGCGCCAAGTTGAAGTCCACAAAGATTTCATCAACGAAGCTATTCAAACTTGCATAGAAAGTCTGGGAATAGAAAGGGCTACAAGGACAATTATAAACAGGTCATTTAAAGCGTTAAGAGAAATTCTTAAAGAAACTTACGATGTAGAACTGATATCATCAAAAATCCAATTTTTGTTAGGCAATGGTCTGCTTGCTGATTGCTATTACTATATTGGGAAACTTGTTTGTAGTCATCTTGAAAAAAAGGATAACGCCTCTCAGATGAATTATCATAAGCTTAACAGTATAGCTTTGGATCTAACAAATGATTATGAAAAGGTAAAGAAGATGTCTGCGTTGGTAAAACGCGACTGCAAGCTGATACTGAAAAATTAAGCGACAGGAGCAGCAACCAATATTGGTTCTATCTCCTTTACCCTTCTTGCCCTTAATTTAGCCTTATATTTCAGGTTTCTAGGCTTTGTTCTCAGTCTGTATCCACAACATGGGCACCATAATCCATCCCATTTTATGAAAATTTCGCAAATCTGGCAACGCTTTTGACCGCTTACATACCTTCCTGAACCGACAGGCTTTTGGGCTTTATGTCGTATACATATTCCTTTGCAAGTCATCTTTCCTTCATAATATAAAAAACGCCTCGAGTATTTAAATATGAACATTAATTTTGTAATATTTTGATTAATAGTAAATTATAATATACATTAATTACACGTTTAAGAAAAAGAAAATAAAAAAAATTTAAGTCTTTTTTAACTAACGTTTATAGATTTTGTCTGAAAGGCTTCATTCATTGTAAGATATTCATCCAATCTCATCTTAATGTCGTCTGGTTGAGTATCGTCCATACCAGAGAATCCAGCGTCAAATGAAATCTTATTTCCGGAGACATTCACATTTTCAATTTCCATATCTGCATAGATATTTGCAAGTTCGTCTACCCATGCTTTGCCTTCGTCTTGATTTAATCCGTTAGTTTCTATCGCTACTTTACACATCTTAGTCAATCAAATTCACCTAAAGAAAAGTTAAATTGGAGATTAATAAAGTTGACGTATTATTTTTCGTGAAATGGGTATGTGGATTTAAACCTTAAGTGAATTTTTGATGTATTTGTGTTTAAGCTTGTTCAAAGCCCCAATATTTGACTAGTTCTTTTTCAAATTTTGTAAACTGCTCATCACTGAGTGGATCTCCACAATTTTTGTGCGACGGAATTACTTTCATTCCATAGAGCTTGAATTCTACTTCGTAAAAATGCACGCTAGGACAGTCACACATTTGCTATTTGTGATTTGGGCATCTCTTATTAGTTTATCTAAACTATAAAGCTTGTAAAGCAATTATATAGTGTAGTAAAAGTTTATGAGTGCCTCAACCACTTTATCAGAACTATGGGAGTGTTTCAAATGAACCTATTAAAACCACTTTTGACGTTTGCATTATTTTCGACGGCCCTAATAATTTCGCCTACCATCTTGAATAAGGCATTTGCACAAGAAGATGGACGATGGTATGTTGGCGATGGTGCAAAAAATGACATGTACGTAACATACAAGGTACAAGAACAGGACACAAATGCTGGCAGGCCATTTGATATGACAATTTATTTTAAAGAATTTAACGAGACTGGTAAATATTGGGTTGCGCCAACATTTGTTGTAGACCAGGGACGAGTATACAATGGAACGCTACATTTAAGCGACCTTGATTTGACAGCTTTGGGAACATCACAAATCCCTGCAGAAATGACAAAGTATAGGAGCGGTTATTCTAGTTCGCTCAAATGGTTATCAGCATTTGTTTCAAAGCCCGGTCAATCATTAACTGCGCAGAATTGGGGTAAAATAGCATCAATAGGAGGATCTCCCATAGCACCATCAGGTAAAGCAAGCATAACAACACCAGCAGGAACTTTTGATACCACCACAATTCTGTTTCACAAGGGAGTTGATAATACCATTTGGATTAAGGACGGATTTCCATATCCGATAAAGGCACAGACATATGCAGATACTACGACAGGCAATCCTCCAGTCCAATATGCGTTTGAATTGATTGCGACAGGGCAAGGACAACCAGCGCAGCCTGAAGGCCAAGAACAAATCCCCGTTCCAC
>JAICQW010000212.1 GCA_025937665.1 Nitrososphaeraceae archaeon
AAACTGCAACCTTTGAACTCACCCAACCTCTTTCTTTTTTTCTTATTTTATGGATTAGTTACCACGCTCTAAAAATACATAAAATATCGTTTTAATGCTCCTTATCACTAGGGAGCGGGTTGACGTTAGCTCCCAGAGAAAATTTGCTGTCGTAAGTTACTAACTATATTCTGAGTTCCATTTTCAACAATCTCTACTGCACGTTGTACTATAGGCGTGATTCCAACTTTGTCGGCACCCTTTTTAACTCCCGAAACGAAAGTATCCCATCCAAGGCCTAGTAATGCCAGCAAGACAATGATTATCAATATCCCTGCGATTATACTTCCCATCATATCAATTAATAACCGTGTTCATTTATTCTATTGAGTATGGATTCAACATTCGATTTTTTACGGAAAAAATTGAATTTCATTATATATGTATATGTGGCACTAATTGTTTTTATCAATTGTATATATCTAATTTAGTCTCCTTATGGCCTTATCCTATCCTTTTCATATTGGAACGACAATTTGGACACACGATTTCTCTATGATCTTTTCCATAGTTCATGCAATAGTACTTCCGTGACCTGCTTTGATCATTACGAGGCTAGAGATAAAATGGTTGAGGATTTTTCATCATATTTAATGTTGTTAGAAACCGAACTCTAAACAATTTTAGCAATTATTTTCTCAAGTATCATATATCTGATATTAAAATCTCGTGTAATACCGAATTAAAAGATTCCTGATTGCAATTAAGGCAAAGAGTAATTCGGAAGAGGGCAATGAAGGCCGCATAAAGGACCGCAATATCAAACGATTATAAACTTGATAAAGAACAAACTTCCTATCATGATTTAGATTAAGTCTGCAATTATATCAAAGGAGTAACAAATGAAGCGCCGAGGAGCTACAAAGAGCAAAATTAATTATGATAAATCTAATGATGACAAGGTTATCATATCATCTAAGTACCTTGTGGATGAAAGACCTTCTTTCATATGTTCTATTTGTAACAGAACACTAACCAGGCTGACAGATGGCAGTCTTCAGAATACCTCCTTCTGGTGCAGAAATTGTTCGGTTGAATTTGATCCAGAGTCCGAGAATGTCCGCCGAGAATCTAAGTTATCGGTACCGGATCGTAACGAAGAACCATTAGTCGCGCAAACTCCTGAAAAAGATTACTTAAGCAAAAAAGTAGAGATTCACAAAGAATCTGAAATCAAAGGAGGATTAAAGGCGTTAAGAGAACGAGGTATGAAGATAACATATTACGATGAGCATATCCCAAAATGACTTCTGCAAACATACTCTAATACAGCCATTGTCATAAAAATAGGAGTTTAATGTCAACAGACTCATTTATTTCAAAAATAAAACCAGAGCACATAGTTTCGTTTGGCGATGCCATTTTTGCATTTGCAATAACTCTTATGGCTTTATCAATAGAGATACCTGATTTACCTCCAAATCTAACTGAACTTGAGTTGATGACTAAACTCGGGGAAATGTACACCGGATTTGAGAGCTACCTCATTAGTTTTGCTATTATTGCTGTATTCTGGATTTCGTATCATCAGATTTTCAACTTTATAATAGGGTCGCATATGGCAATTGTCTATCTGAACTTATTATTCCTTCTCTTTATTACTTTATTGTCAATTTCTACTTCACTTATCATAAATTATGGTTCCTATCAAGTGCCTTTTATTATCTATAGCATTGTTGTAATTCTCTCAAGTTCCTTACTTGCAGTCATTTGGTGGTATGCAACAAAAGATTACAAGTTGATTGACAAGAATGTTAATCCTCTATTCATAAGGGGCTCCATGATAAATCTAATTTCAATCCCAGTCGTATTTGGTATTTCCATCTTCATTTCTTTTGTTGACGTGGATATTGCTCAATACTTCTGGTTACTTATTGTACCCATTAATATCACAATTAAAAGGAAATACAGGCGTGAATTAGTAGAATAAAAATGGGTTCAATTATGTTAAGGTCTTAAAAAAACGAATGAGATAGAAAACATAGTGGGCCGTTGTCAGTACTGCTCAGATTATCAAGAGCAAGTTAACGGCGTACGGGTAGATGAGAATTATAAATTACAAGAGGCGATAAAAGATGTAGATTATCGTCTATCTACAGTGGCCTCTCTCCCAACCAACTATGTATCCTCTAGCATAGTGTCCTGATTCTGGACGAAAATCTTGGCAATGGTTATGATCCCACCAGCCATTTTGACATCCAAATATCCAGTCGCCAGACTTATCTTTTTGGTTTCGACACCAATGGGGATCGCTTGAAGTTGTGCTTTGTGCATCAGCAGATTGACTAATTGTCAATGATGGGGCCAATGCAACTGACACTACAGCTAATGCAATTAGCAGTATACTGATCCTAACATTCATTAGATTTTCTATTGGTATGTTATATAAAAATTTTTATACACCATAGTTATCGTTATATTTAAATGGTAACGGACAAAAGCACAATGGTAATTCTGACTACGGTCCTAGTAATTGGAAGCGCAATTTCAATATCATCAATTTTACGACCTTCGATGGTATTTGCAAACCATGAATTTGCTGCTAACCTTACAGGGCAACAGGAGGTCACGCCAGTCGACACACAAGCATCTGGCCAAGCAATATTTGTTGTTGACTTGCCGAAAAATGAAACAATTGACTATTATCTAAATGCTACAGGAATTCAAGGGGCAACTCAGGGACATATACATAGTGGAGCTCAAGGAGAAAATGGACCTGTAGTAGTAACCTTATTCCAATTCGAAAGCCCTCAGAATAATGTTACTCAAAACGGTAATTTTACTTCAGGTAGCTTGGAGGGCCCAATGCAAGGAAAAACGATATCCGATTTGATGGCTGCAATGAAAAATGGTAGTACATATGCGAACTTCCACACTGAGCAAAATCCAAACGGTGAAGTAAGGGGTCAGATAATGGGTCCAAAATAGGACACATCTATTAAATTTTTTAAAAAAAGTTTTCTTTATAACATCCTCAGGTTGCACTGTAAACTTGTTTAACAAATGACAGGACCTACATCTTCTTCCAGCTGAGATTAGTGTCACATGCTCATCCATCTCAACTATTTGAACCATAACCATGTTTCGGTATCTTGATATTTCAGCATTTGTCT
>JAICQW010000012.1 GCA_025937665.1 Nitrososphaeraceae archaeon
CTTATCTGAATAAATCGTCTTCTTTTGATCTAGTAATCTTGGATATTGAAAGATCTCCAGATACATAGTGTATACCACGGACTATTACAACTGGAATACGAGACGATTTTCCCATGACAAGCTCTGCAGCAGATGCTAATTCGTCAGCGATAGCTATCTCGGTAACCTTTAGGATTTTTCCATACATGTCAGTCTTTCCAATATAATTCACGATGGGATCAATCCCTGCTATCCCAATTGCTACATTTACTTGGCCCTTCCTGAATGGTCTACCAAAGGTGTCGGAGATAATTACACTTACATTAATGTTGGTCCTAGATTTAATATCGTTTCGAATTTTTCTAGCAGATTCATCTGGATCATCGGGCAATAATACAACTTGATTGGATAGTTTACCCACATTGCTGGCATCAATTCCTGCGTTAGCACAAACGAAGCCATGTTTGGTTTCAGCAATAATAATACCTCGTTCAATTTTGATAATTTCGTTGGACTGTGAAATGATAAGTTCCACCAATCTAGGATCCTTACCCGTATTTAATGATATTTTGTGAGATTGTTCGGAAGGAAGTATTGTTGATAAATCAGTAATTTTGCCCTCCGCCTTCGAAATAACTTTATGTGTAATGACAACAACATCGTTCTCTAGTAAGGACTCATTTCTTTCTTTAATTGCTTTCATGATGAGATCAGCGATATCATCCCCTATGCTAATGTCGTCTTCAATCAGAATTGGAATGATTTGTGTATTAGAAAGTTCATCCATATTGAACAATCAAACAAAGGACAACTGATTTCATAACTGTGTTTCTATAGTCTTGCCAAACTTCTTTTCCAAAAGGCTTAACAGGATTGATAGGTCCCGAATTTCAATAGTAGCGTCGGCTCTTTGTTTAACTATGTCAACTGGACAGAAACCTACAGTATACCCCGCAATATCAAACAATTTTAAATCATTGGCTCCATCGACGACTACCACGATATCCTCCTTTTTTATTCCCCATTCTTTAATGATAGATTTTACTCCTAGTGATTTATCTGAACTTACATTAATTTTTACACCATCAAGCTTGCCGTCTTTGAAGATTAACTCGTTTGAATATATTTTATCTAAATACAATTCATCTTTGAGTTTGTCTGTAATTATCGTGAATCCTCCTGAAATCGCGATCATCTTCCATCCAGCTTTCTTGAGCGAATAACAGAGCTTTCTTGCACCGGGCATTATTTCCAAGTTATCGGCAATGTATTTCGCATCTTCATATGAAGTTCCCCTTAGTGCATTGACCCTCATTATCAGCCCTTCTTCCCAATCGATTTCTCCTCTTATTCCCTGTTTTGTGATATCCCAGATTTCTTTTTCCTTCACTGGACCAAGCTTTTGAGCAAGAACTGGAAGGTACTCTGCATTGAGAAGAACACCTTCCACATCAAAAATAATCAGCATTTTAACTGTTAGTCGAGAGAGTTACATCACAATATATTAAGTTTATTTTAATGTATATCTGTATCCTGTTTTGCGATCTCATAAAGCACATTCTCAGAAAAAGTCGTTACTAATCGGCATTAGTTTTAAAAGGATTTCAAGTATGAAACTTGATGGTCTTTATATTCAATCACTTGACGAGGCTAAACATATCCTATGTCTTCCCGCCGGGTGAAATAAATTTCCCAGAGAGCGTATTACTATTGATTGACAATTTTACAAACCCTGTAATCATTGTCGTCTTGGGCCTACACCACTCCTACTCCATTTCATGTCGTGAAGTGATTCTTACCAGTAAGCACTCTCACTAATTTCAGATGTACTCTTTTTTTCAACAGTTAGATATTCTTTAATTCCTTCAAGATTCCTAAATATGCCTTCAGGTGCAATTAATGCTGGAGCTCTAGTGGTTGGTAGTTCAACGCAACAATCTTCTTCAAATTTTTTTACATGGTATTCAACAAATTTGATATCATTATCCTCCAAAAGCTCTATTGCAACTCGTGAATTATCAGTATCATCAACTAGTAGTACTGGTTTGCGAATAACCATATCATCAATTACCCGTCGTTATATTTAATTCCAATTTTTTTGGTGAGTAGAAATTCCAATTGTACTTGCCAGAAAAATGTAGGTGTCCGTAAAGAATTTAGAAGATGGATCCGAATTTACGATGTTGACTGCGATTCTAAACCTGAAATTCCCTTTTGAACTAAAGGACGATCAAATCAAGGCAGTCAATGCATGGGTGGGTAATAATTTTAAAGGCTCAATAATCTATAGTACTGGCACTGGAAAAACTGAAATTGCTTTTGAATGTGCACGCAGGTTAGCGGAAATAAGACTAGCAAAAGACGCTCCATCCCCTGCTAAGCCTGCAGGATGGAGTAATGCAAATGAGGAATTTAGAATTTTGTTTCTTGTGCCAAGAATTGTTCTTATTGAACAGAACGTAAAACGCCTGGTTGCGTATGGCTTGCCAACTGAATCCATTGGGACATTTTTTGGAGAGAAGAAGGACATTAGAGAGATTACTATAGGCACTTATCAGAGCATCATAAATCATTTACATCTGCTAAAAGATTCCGACATGTTGATTCTTGATGAAATTCATCTGCTCAGTGAGTCAGCCAAAGAATTTAATAAAATATTTGAAACATTAAAGAATGATCCAACTATAGCTGTATTAGGATTAACCGCTACCATAAATGAGAATGATCCGAGGTATAATACAATAATTAAAGCTTTACCACCAGTTAAGAAGTATATGATTAAAGATGCAGTCACAGACGGGAGACTAGCCAAACCGCAAATTGTTTCTGTCCCTGTTAGTTTTACAGAATCTGAAAAAAAAATCTATGTTGAGACTTCCAACAAGATATCATTTCTCTCAAGGAAACTTGGGGCATATGACCCGAAAAAAATTTCAATCTTATTATTCAAAGGAGGATATAATGCAAATTTAGCTAAACTTTGGTTTGCAAACGTCAGAAAAAGAAAAGAATTACTCAGCTCGGCTAGTAACAAAATGTTATCTGCTGCAAATATAGTTAAAAAACATCCATCAGAACCCATAATGATATTTAGTGAAACAATTGATTCAATATTGAAAATTGAGAAAACACTAGAGTCATTAGGAATACCATCTAGATCGATTCACAACAAGATACCTATCGCTCAAAGAAAGAAAATTTTAGAAGAATGGGGAAAAGACTACTTTCCATTACTATCTGTTCATACCCTTGAAATTGGATATGACATACCTGATGTCAGAATAGCGATAATAATTTCAAATAGTTCAAATTTCAATCAGATTGCACAAAGGATTGGCAGAGTCATAAGAAAAACAATTAGAAAAAATTATGCGTTGATTTATGTAATTTATGTTAGAGATTCCAAAGACAGTAGTACACTTAAAATGGTAAAATCTACTGTTGCTTTTTCAAACAGGGATAGCCAGTTGAAGTTGACATCATTCGAAAGTTGATTTGAAGATCTATGTGGGAGCAATAATTACAAAACGCGCCTATAAAACTGAGAATTTATCCGTTCATTGTTCTTTGTCTTCTTTTACTAGTTAGTGTTTCTGAAGTACCACTAGATACGATTTCTATTAATCTTGCTTGTTGATTATCATTCTTTGGTCTCAATAATCTACCCAATCTTTGTACAAACTCCCTACTACTACCAGTTCCACTAACCAAAATACCCAGCTGCGCATCTGGAACGTCGATTCCTTCATCCAATACTTTTGAGGTAACAATTGCCTTATACCTTCCGTCTTTAAAACCACCAAGTACGTCCTCTCTTTCCTCTTTGGAAGATTTGTAAGTGATAAATGGGATTAGAAAGGCATTGGAAATATCGTATACTAGCTTGTTATGCTGTGTGAATATTATTGTTTTAATATTCTTGTTTTCGGATAGTATTTTTCTGATTTCATCCATTTTAGATCTACTATTGAGAGCTATGTCAATAGCTTTATTTCTAGCTACAAGGGCTCGTCTGGCCAAATTATTTCGGGATGAAATCATGATTAACCGTTTGAATGAATTATAAGAATTCATATTTAGTCCAATTTTTTTTAAGCAAGTATGATACACAGCCATATTTTCTTTATATTTCTGATTTTCTTCTTCTGACATGAAAGTTTGTTTTCGTTCTATAACATAGTTTGCCAGATAATTATTTTTAGCCAGCTCATTCGCTGTAATTCGAAAGGTAGTTTTTCCTATCAGATATGGGAAATCTGTGTCCAAGTGATCTTCGCGTTCTAGAGTAGCTGTTAAGCCTAGTCTGAATGGCGCAATGTATGTTTCTGCGATTTGTCTATATGAAGGTGCTGGCAGATGATGAACCTCATCAAATACTATCAAAAGGAACTTGTTTCCAATAAATGGGGCTTTAATATAGGCAGAATCATAAGTCGACACAGTAATTGCTTGAATATTCTCGGTTCCCCCACCCATGTTCCCTATTTCAATATTGAAACTTTGTGAGAGTATCTGAGTCCATTGTTTGACAAGATCAAGGGTAGGCACGACAATCAACGTTGGGGAATTAATCATCTCAATAATTTTTAAACCAATTATAGTTTTTCCGGCTCCTGTTGGAAGGACTATTGATCCCATTTTTTCTCGACTCCAGCTCTCAATTGCTTCTTTTTGATAAGCACGCAACTTTACCTGAATTTTTGGGAGTTGTCCCAGGGGTAACAGGTTCAATACAAGATCTTCATAGTCTACATTTTTTTCTTTAAGGTATTCAGTAATTTTTTTATAATTTATTCCGTAGGAAATCAGGGAATTGCTCCTTGAGTCAATTGTTGTATAAGGCAAGCTTTCAAGTCCCCTTATCACAATTGTTCCCCTATGATACTTCAATGTAACCTGCTTAGAACTCAATTAAACATTTTCTAATTGACCATCATTTTTAAATCATATCTACTTGCGGTTAATCGAAGTGATAGCCACACTAGATCATTTTTAATAATAGAACTAAAATTATTCAGAACCTGGCAACTTGTTGTTATAGACTCAGATCCACATAGAAAAGTCACTACTGAAAACTGCCGTCCTTTGAAATATATCAATTTCAATATTTATTTTTTCATGAGTTCTATTAGGTTCTGTCATCACAATGTCCGTTGTAAAATTATCCTTGGTTCCAACAGCCTTGTTTTGCTTATCCTTTTCATCCTTATTTTGAAATTTCTTTAAGTGGCTCAACTCAGTCGCTTCATCCTGTTGATTTTCCAACTGATTTAGTTTCGAGCTCATAACATTATTTTATGCATGTGTTAATAATAAACAATGGTTAAAACTATTTGTCAAAATGGTAGAGAATTTGAATTATCTAATAATTCCTTTCAATTGCAAAAAAAGGTCCTACTAGTCATTATTGCAAATTTGTCCTCAATGCAAATTTGTTCTGGATGAGATCATAATGAATTACTATGTCAAACAAAGTACGATAATATTAGCAAGTTTCAATATCAATAATAGCATATAGGAAATGGAATTGCCTAACGACTCTATTGAAAAGATTCATGAAGAAGTTATTAATTGTAAATCATGTGACTTGTGTAAAACCAGAACTAATGCAGTTCCCGGAGACGGTGATTCTAAAGCAAGTATCATGTTTATCGGAGAAGCTCCAGGAAGAAATGAGGATGAGAAAGGTAGACCATTTGTTGGAATGGCAGGAAAAATTCTTGACGATACTTTAACGAAGGTGGGGATAATTAGATCAAGAGTATACATTACTAATGTCGTGAAATGTAGACCGCCGGGGAATAGAATTCCGACGGAAGAAGAACGACGTACTTGTAAAAATTATCTTGAAAGGGAAATTTCTATTATTTCACCTAAAATTATTTGCATTTTAGGTAGGACAGCATATCAATCATTACTTGGTGGTAGTTCAATCCTTGGTAATCGCGGCAAATTTATTCAAGAAGACAACAGACTCTATTTTCTTACAGTTCATCCTGCAGCTATAATTTACAACAATAAACTTCGTAAGGTTCTAGAAGAGGACATGGAAACATTAGTTAAGGAATACAGGCGTTTACAAACCTCCGTATAGGTTAGAAGATTAGTTTCAAAAATTCAATCAGGGATTTTCAGCTCTAACTTTTAGGGCCTCGTTCATCCTAACAAATCCTTCCCGGAGATTTTCATCTAACTTGTTTCCAACTAATTTAACACCCAACCCACTGAATATTTCCTTATGGGAGAATGAAACTTTATCATCGACGGATTTTTCCAAGACAAAAACACGTTCTCCATCAAAAACACCAGGCAAGAATGACTTTCCTTTCCATCTTAACTCTTTGTTTGTTTCGCATTTCGTTATGATTGGGGAATAACTTCTACTCTTTCCACTGATCGTCTTAATGTTAACTTCAATTCTAGAACCCAAACTAGCATTTCCTACTACTTTTGTCATGAACGGATTCCACAATTCGTATTCCTCAAAATTAGTTAAAACGTTCCAAATCTTCTCTGGAGTAGAATCTATGACAATATTCGTTTCTATTGTTTTCAACTAGTCTAATATTAGATTTTGATTCTTAATAATGAACCTTTTGATAGATAGAAGATTAATTGGGAATCTATCTCAAAATTTAACAAACTCATTTATAATTTAAAGCTCTCCCTATTAATGAAGTACGCTGAATAGATACATATTGAAATAAATCTAAATAATCAGGACGGGTTTATTAATTTATGATTTTTCGGGGATATATAGATGGAAATAATTTGTGATACTAGTTTCCTCATTGCACTAGTTTCCATTCCAGTCAAATGCTTGGATAGAGTCGAGTACGAAATTGGGAAATTAAGGTTCATTGTACCTACATTTGTTCTTGATGAACTCGAATTAATCAAAAAAAAATCGGGGCCCAAAAAATCAATGATAGCAAATACTGCGATTCAAATATCTAAATTGAAATTTGAAATCAAAGATATTGGTATGTCAAAAAATGTAGATAACGAAATTCTCAATTACGCAATCAAGAACAGAAGATATGGCGTTGCTACATTAGATGGGATACTCTTGAATCGACTAAAAGATGCAGAAGTAACAACAATTACGCTTTCCAAAAATAAAATCATAATAGCTAATCGATATTATGAAGGGTAGCTTTAAATCGGCAATCCATTTCTAATTATTCATGTTCGAGTACAATGATATTGGCATAATATGGACCGGACATGCAGGTTTTAAGATAACTTATGAAAGTAAGAAAATCTACATCGATCCTTACAAATTAAGTAAAGAACATGAGAATGTTTCCGACGCCGATATTGTACTTGTAACTCATAATCATTTTGATCACTTGTCAATTGAAGATTTAAAGAACATTGTCAATGAAACTACGGTCATTGTTTCTGCTCATGAGTGTCTATCGCAACTAAAGAGTCTAAGTGTTAAAGAATCGATTGGTATTGATCCTCGTAATAGTGTTAAAGTGAGTGACTTGAAAATAGAAGCTGTTCATGCGTACAATGTTGATAAGGAATTTCATCCAAAGAATGACAAGAAAATTGGATTTATTGTGGAATTTGGTAATGATCGTTTGTACCACATTGGAGATTCCGATATCATCCCAGAAATGAAGGATACAAACTCAAATATTGCATTAGTACCTGTTTCGGGAACTTATGTCATGACAGCTGAGGAAGCGTCAAAGGCAATAAATGAACTGATTAATCCAAAAATTGCAATTCCAATGCATTATGGTACAATTGTAGGTAATAAAGAAGATGCAATACGATTCTCAGAACTGGTCACAGTATGTAAAACAGAGATTTTAGAGCCAGAATAGTTAAAATTTTTTTTCAAAAATTAAAACTTATATACGATCTGTTTTTCTATTATCATTGAAAATGGCAGCTAAAAAGAAATCGAAGTCTGCTAAGAAAGGAACTAAATCAAAATCAAAATCAAAATCAAAGAGGTAATACTTCCGCAGTCAATATTTCCTCTTACTTCCCCCTTTCTTTTATTAGAAACAAAATAAAAAAAATTTGATAAATCTATCATGGTTGTTATTTTTTAGAAAATACGATACTCAAAATTATTTCCAGTACGTTAAAAAATGAGTAAAATCTACAAGCATTCTTATGTTATCGGGAGACGGAGTCCTATTTCATGTAGGAAATTATAATTTCAAAGTTCGTCATATGTTAGTTATCGCGGTATTAGTCATTGCGTTTTCAACAGCTTTCATCATGCGTTCTTATCCGATAAAGTACGGATATTATCTCAATGAGTTTGATCCATATTTCGATTATAGGGCAACAAAGTACATTATCGACAACGGTCTTGAAGCATATCTAAAGTGGCATGATAACATGTCATGGTATCCGGATGGTCGAGACATACCTACGACATCACAAGTTGGACTCCATGTGACAGCGGCATACCTATACAAAATATTTGGTGGAAATAGTTCTGTTTTAGACTTTACAATAATCTTACCTGTCATAGTAGGATCACTAACAACAATAGTCGTCTTTGCATTGGTCAGATCACTTGGTGGAACTACCGCGGGTTTATTTTCTGCATTACTCATTGCCTTTACACCCGCCCTTATTCAACGAGGAAATCTGGGCTGGTTCAAATCTGAACCACTTGGGCTGTTTCTTGCACTATTAGCCCTTTATTTACTCATATCAGCTACGAAACATAGGCCGAACTTAGCTGTAGTAAAAGCAGCTGTAGGAGGACTATTACTAGGACTTGCTAATGCTTCATGGGGGGGAATTCAGTACTTTAGCATACCAATTTCATTATTCTTTTTCGCAGTAACCTTCCTTAGAAATGACATCAAAGTCCCACTAATTGTTGCGATTGTATTTACCGCAGCAACAATATTCGCAGCTGGCCTGTCACCCAGACCAGGATTGTCTTTTGTTTTCGGACTTCCGGGTATTGCCCTCATCGGAGGAACAATATTCTTGATAGCTTCATCAGTAGTAAGGAAATTTAATTCATCCAATACTTTTCTAAGAAACAATTGGATATTGATTGGAGCTTTTTTTGCTATTGCAATAGGAATTGTTATTTCAGGAAGTTTCCACGGGTCCTCATTCAGATATCTAAATGCAGTTAATCCATTTCTTTCTTCTCAGAATCCGCTTGTTGAATCAGTTGCCGAACACTTTACTCCAACTTTGGTAGAATATTTTACTGATTATTCAATTTTGTTGATGTTTGCAGGGTTTGGAGCTCTCATGGCATTCAGACGTAGGAATGACATGTCAATATTCGCCCTGATAATTGGAATTACGGGAGTTTATGTAAGTGCAACTTTTGCTAGATTACTTGTATTCTCATCTATTGGAATAATACTCTTGGCAGGAATAGGACTTTATGAAATCACAAGAACTGTGATCAATTACAAGGCAACGGAACCTTCGCATAAAAGAAAAAGAAAGAGTGAAGTTGAAAAAACTTCTCAGATGGACAGGCCGATAAAGATTGTGTATGCCGTTATTGTTGTCGTATTAGTTTCGATACCTGTAATAGATAATGGCGTCTTGTATCCACAGAATTCAAATTGGTTGAGTTCTGCTGACATTCCTCCTTCAATTGCAAACGGAGGTACTGGATTCAGAGTCAAAACCAATGATTGGATAAATGCATTAGACTGGATAGCTACTAATACATCGACAAATTCAGTAGTTGCATCCTGGTGGGATTACGGTTACTGGATAACAACACTGGCAAATAGAACTAGTTTAGCCGACAACGCTACAATTAATCAAACACGAATTGCAACCATAGCCAAGATGTTTATGGATCAAACTGAAAATGGTCTCAAAATTGCCAAAGATCTAAAATCTGACTACATAGTAGTATACGTAGTAGGGCAAAGGTTCAGTGGAATCAATAGTAGTGAGCTTTATGTTTTGGGCAATGGCGGAGATGAAAGTAAGAAGCAGTGGTTCATAAGAATAGGTGGATTTGATGAAAATAGATATCTTGAACAAGACGGATTTACTCCTACTACTTTCTTCTGGAATAGTACTTTACTTGGACAATTGATACCTTTTACTCCTGTCTCGTACATTCTAAATGGTGCCCCATCAGGGGAATATCAACCAGGAGCCATGGCCATTTATGCAAAACATATCAAATATCCACAAAATGCCACTGTTGACCAACCATTGAAACTTGTATACTCATCGGACAGCTTCAATAGTAATAGGCCTGGCCTATTTTTTGGAGTTCTCGTTTATGAAGTCAATAAAAACTACATGCCAAAAACCACATCGGACCCATATAATGAAATCATTGAAAATCAAGAGAAATTTTCAATAAACAGGACTTCTACTACTAGTAGTGTCATGGAATCAAATAATCAATCTAAACAGGCCGTGCTGGAAACAACTCAAGGACCTATAACCATTGAATTCTTTCCACAAGTAGCACCAAACCATGTGTCTAATTTTGAGAAGCTTGCAGAATCTGGATTCTATAATGGAACGGTATTCCATAGAATTGTGAAAGGTTTTGTAATCCAAGGCGGAGATCCGAATACTAAGAATAGTACAGACAAAGCGGCGTGGGGTACGGGCGATCCGGGTTATAGAATTGACTCAGAATTCAGTAACATACCTCATGAAAGGGGAATAGTTTCGATGGCAAGATCATCAGATCCCAATAGCGCTGGTTCACAATTTTTCATTGTATTGAACGACTCTAAATTTTTAGACAACCAGTATACAGTGTTCGGTCGAGTAGTAAATGGCATGGATGTTGTCGATAAAATCGCTGCATTAGCAACAGCACAAAATGATCAACCACAAGATCCAGATTCCGCAAAGATAAATTCTATAAAAATAATAAATAGAAATGCAACGGCTAATTGAATTCGATAATCAGAAGGGTTGATTATCTCATTTCAATAATGCAGCATACATGAACGGTAACAATGTCGTTGCCTCTCCATGTATTGTAGTTTGTCTAGCTTTCCCCTTCACTTTTCCCCAGGAGATTGCTTCGGCAACTAGAGCACCGCTCAAGCTACCGTCCCACTCAGAAGCTGTTGTTATAGAAACGGCATAGTCCAATCCTCCTCGGAATTGATTCCACCACAACGTATGGTGCTTTGAAATTCCACCTCCAATAATAAAAGCACCTGTTTTGGATGCCTCATAAACCAAATCAGATAGCCTAGTTTCATCCAGCAAAATATTTACATTAAAGTCCTTGTGTTTCTGATAAAAGAACCATATCTGACTTCCAACAGCTCCATCTACTATTCCAGGAACTATGACTGGAATGTCATTCTTGTATGCCCAGTAAAGGAACGAAGTATCATCTAATGTCTCACCTATACTTCTTGTTATGTCAAACGTCGAGATACTTCGCACTCCTTGCTTGTACAGATTGTTTAGACAAGCCTGCATCTTATTTTCAATAACT
Organism: Nitrososphaeraceae archaeon; assembly: GCA_025937665.1. Taxonomy (GTDB): domain Archaea; phylum Thermoproteota; class Nitrososphaeria; order Nitrososphaerales; family Nitrososphaeraceae; genus TA-21. Next base: position 11,429 of record JAICQW010000012.1, read on the forward strand.
GGCCCATAATTATTTTGGGGTACTAGTACATTTCCTAATCTATGTATGTTCTTTCTATAAAGCATGCCATCATCCATTCGAAGGTCACCAGAATAATATTTTGTACTAGTGCGTGCTATATCGTGATCTAGTGCTCCGCAAGTTGTAATAACACAATCGAACATTTTGCGTTTTAGCATATCTTTTATGATTCCTCTAGCTCCTGTTGAGATAATAGAGCCCACAAATGACAAAAATTTAGTACAATTTCTATCCTTTGTCATTGTGCGAATAATATCAATACCGTCCCAAAGATTTTTAGATTCAAACCCGCCAGAGTTTGCCATACCATCAATTAGTAATGAAATAGAATTAGACTCAATTTTGTAATCACGAACTGAATCGCTCAAAATATTCTTGCCTGTTTTTTTTGTTCTTTTTGATTTCAATTGTCAACAGTTAAGCTGCCTGATACATTATTATTTTTATCTATTTAAATTGAAATTACAATACGAATTAAGTATGGCATCGTATGTATTATCCAAACATTTGTGAACCGAGCAAAGCCAATTTATCTCAAAATTTCGTCACATTATTATAATGATAATTTGGTATATCCTCAAATGCGTGTAAGATATTGGCGCCTAGCGGTTAATGACCTATTAAATTCAACCTATCCCCAAGAAAAGGCTAATCATTGGGAAATAAAGTGTTTACAAGGAGAGTATGAACATTTTGGTGTTTTTTGGTTTAGATATGGAACTCCTTTTGACAAGGAATTGATTAATGGAATATGTTTCTACTATAATGATATTCCACAAGAAAAAGTTAAAGAATTACTAGATTTTCTGCAACAAAAATATGGAGGAAAGGCATTATTTAGACAAAGTAGGGTTTTCCTTCAGGGATCTAAAGAATTTAATGACAAAAATGAAATAGCCAACCTGGCCAAGGAAATTAGCTCTAAATTCAATGGACCAATAGAAATTACTCTAGAATTTGAGAAGGTAACTTCAGAAGAACAGGAACAAAATACATTTAATTTTCCTGCTGGCAAGGCATTACCCATCGCCGGCTCAGATTAAACTACCAAAACTGACAACCAAAATTACGAAATCAAACCAAAATTGATTTCATATTTAGGCTTCTGTATCATTGTCATCAAGAATGGATTTGATTTTCTCTCTTAGCTTTGATATACTGACGGGTTTACTAATAAAATGAGTAACATTAACTGATGGAATTACCTTACTGAACTCTTCCTTGTTTATTTCAAATGCCGTGATAAATGCAATCTTCATGTTAGGATTAGTATCTTTGATTCGTCTATAAAGCTCAAACCCATTTACCTTTGGCATTCTAATATCAGTAATTACTAGATCATAATAATTAGGAGGATGATTCTGAAAATTTTCAATGGCTTCATCAGCTTTTGAAAATGTGTGAACCATGAAATCATCTTTTGACTCTAATCCTCTTTTTATGACCGAAAGAATATCAGATTCATCGTCCACAATCATTATTCGTGGTGGTGAACTAGTTTTCTTACTTTCTGCCATATCTTAATTTTTGATATGATATCATATATAATAAGTTTCATTAGGAGAATATTGATATATCAAAAAAAATAATGTCTTGAAAGTGAGTGAAAAAGTAGACTGGTTTGGCCTTCTGCAAGATTCGAAAATCAAGAAATTTAATGAATGGAGAATGGCCAACATCTTTGAAAAAATCGATCTTAGTGGGAAAGATTTTTCAGGCAAGGATCTTTCAAATGCGTACTTGAACGGCATAAAGTGTAATGGAACTAATCTGTCAAACTGCAATTTACAGAGAGCTAATTTTGCTCAATCTGAAATTATGGATTCAAATCTTGAGAATGCTGATTTAACTGATGCTATTTTTCTTTACGGAAATTTAAAAAATAGCAAATTAACCAATGCCAATCTTTCAGGTACAAACTTTATGTGGTCAGATTTAAGAAATTGCGATTTTAGCGGGGCTAAATTTAGAAAGACAGTGTTTGTTGAGGCCAGATTACAGGATGCAAAATTAGAATCAATAGAGAATCAGTCAATTTATTTAAAATTTGCAAAAATCGAATAGAAGTATTGTTTTTAGTTTATGTTTGAAGTAATCCCGATAAATTAATACGATTGTGTCGTCCAGAAAGATTGGTTGGAAGTAGACAAAATACGAACTTTGAAGTTACTTGGCAAATGGTCATTCAATAGAGCCATGGGAAAACGACGTCCATTAGTGGCAGTTTTTAGTTTGACACATTATTGTAACTTTTATTGTCCTATGTGTCCTTTCGGTGATTCCAACAAAGACGGACAACTGAAACTTGTTAAGGAAAGAGACCTAACTACAGAGCAGTGGAAGAGCATTTTTGACAAAGTCTCAAAATATTGTGTCTGGTCAATTATTGAAGGCGGGGAACCAACAAGCCGACCTGATTTTATGGAGCTTGTGAAATATCTCAATGATCTCGATATGCCAACGTCTCTGATTACAAATTGTTCTCTTTTGCATAATGTCGATCTAGCGAAACTAAAGAAATACATCCAGTTTATTACATGCAGTATTGATTCTGTTCATGAGGAACCTTATTGTAAAGTACGTGGTGTCTACAGTAAGACCTACTACCGTGTCATGGAAAACATTGAACTACTTAATCAGAATAATATATCGCATTATTTCAACAGTGTGATTACAAAATATAATACAGAAGAATTTATTGATCAGAGCTATTTTGACAGAGCTAAAGAGTTGGGATCAAATGCAGTTTCTTTGACCTTCGTAGAAGATAGAGCCGACGTATCTTATTCATTATTGCCAGATCGTAAAACCATGACGAAAGTTTGTGAAAGTATCTTGGACTACAGGAAAAGAAAGTCATCTCCTCAAATTATGATTCCCCCCGAGTACTTTGAACAGATTTTAGAAAATGGGCGAACTTCTTTCAATGAATGCGGAGTGTGGAAGAGTACATTTGTCAATGCAGATGGTACTGTATTGGTACCATGTTGGAAATTTAACAATTCAGAGAACAAATATGATCTTATTGAGCAAAGTATTGAAGAAATCTGGAGCGCTCCTCAATGGGATATTGCTAGGACTTGTCATGATTGTCAGGTTCTTGGATGTATATGGTATTCGTCACAACCAATAACGACTTTTGCTAAAAACTACATGAATGGTCTGTCTCGAATTATCAATCAACATAAACCAGAATTGATAACTTGATTCCAAATTATATAGTATCAAACCATATCAACTGATGCTAATGCTCGCTACGTCAACTACAAAATTTGTTCGACGCGTATATTCAGACTACTATTATCTCGATAAAGTTCACCACTAGCCTTGAATTCTCTCCCCTTTTTTATCAATTCTCTAGGACCACGGTAATCATATTGATTCAGTATAGCTCGCCATTTACTATTGACCAATACCATTGCTTTTCCCATCACTACCTTTTCTATCTCAATATTGAAGACCTGTCCGGGAATTTTTACTAAATTATCTGAAGCAATTACTTTGCCGCCAATGATTTTTATTCGTTCCAATTTCTCGAGCATATTCAACGCTGCTTTTACCAGCACATCGTCTTGTCGCAATGACTTATGTAAAAGTTGAATATCCAATCCGCTGTTTCCATGCATAGATACTATTGAGTATATTTTTCGCGCAGTTGTTTCAACACTATTTCTAATTCCCTTTATTCCTGAATCATTGGCAGAGTAAGAAGATTTTGGGAGGGAAAATTGGGCTATGCCTGCGTTGGCCAAACCTTGTTTTATTCTTTCACCATACTTGTCTAAGCATGAATCAAGAAGCTCAATCTCATCTTTGGTCATTGGATCTTTTTGTGCAGAAATCCTATGAACAGATTTGAATTTGAGTTGTGTGTCAATTGAGGAAAGAATTGATTTCATCTTCTGTATTTTTTTTCTACTGACATCTAAATAGCGCTGGTCAATCGTGTCCTTTGTTGCAAGAATTAGGACTGAGCCTAAATTTTTTCTTCCAGTTCTCCCTCTTCTTTGAATATGTCTAATTTCGCTTGGTATTGGTTCGTAAAATACAACTAGATCGACTTCTGGTATATCGAGTCCTTCTTCTGCAATAGAAGTAGCTACCAAAACATTAAACTCTGCTTCCCTGAATTTCTCCAAGATTGCATTCTGTTCTTCCTGTTTCATTCCAGGATCTCCTTGTCTCTTTGATTGCCCTACGAACTTTGATGCCCTAATCTTGTTTTTTGTAAGTAATTCAACTATATGTTGTGCTGTGTCCCGATATTGAGTGAAGATAAGCACCCTGGAACCCTTTTCCGATTCCCTCCGGCCCAAATTGTGAGCATTTTTTGAACTGATCTGAGAATTGAACCTTTCACACAAGATTTTGATAAGATGTTGAATTTTAGGATGCTCCTTATCCAATTGTTCAACCAATCTTCTAATTTCTATTATTCTATTATCGTCAATCAACATCTTGTGACTCTTACCACCTTCTTCCTGGATTCTATTTAGAAAAGTTTCAAGGGAGTAAAATCCTTGACTTTCCATCAACTCTATACAATACATTAATGATAGTGCATTGGATTGTTGCATTAATGCAAAGTACAACGAACGTCGTCGTTCTTCTGGAATTGTGATCAAAGTACGCCTTAATTCATCGCCCACAGAAATTAGATCTCTTTTAAAAATCCATTTTGAGTTTTTTGTAATAATTTTTCTGCTAATTAGCCAATCAAGCTTTTCATCTAACATACTTTTCAATATTGATTTGACGTACTGATACTCCGAAGGAAGATCAAACCATTCCCAATCAATGTTAATTGGATTTATATATCGCATTACGTCAGGATCTTCCTCTGTCTTATATTCTAAACGTTCAGTATACAAATTATTACAAATTTCTTGAATTTTGTCCTTGTCTGATCCTGGGCTAGCAGTTAACCCAAGAATTAATGGAAAGGAACAATGTTTCATGTATTGATCTGCTATGAATGTATACGCATAGTCTTTTACTGCGCGATGAGCCTCATCAAAAATTACCAAGTAGAAATTATTTAATTCAAGTCTTTTTTCTCTTATGTCGTTTCGTACCACTTCAGGTGTTGAGAAAACAAGTCTAATCTCATTTCTATTCCAGATAATACTTCTGGCGTATGGCGGTATTTTTCCAGTTACTAAAGCCGTTTGCTCATCCAAGAACTTTAAGTAAGACAGAAATGATTTCCAGTGCTGGTTAACCAAAGGTCTTGTTGGAGCTAAAATTAATATCCTCTTGCTCCTATAATTGTATAGTGTATTTACTGAGACGAGTAACGATATAATTGTTTTTCCCAACGCGGTGGGGAGAATTATAAGGGTGTTCTTACTTAGAGCACGGTTGGAAATATTTTTTTGATATTCTCTAAGTTGTAATAAATTTTTTCTAATAAGTGGATGATTCGTAAAGACATCTTGATCCTTGAAGGTCATAAATTAACAGTACTTACTTGATTTAGATCGTACTACTTTTTTTTCAGATCTCAAATACATCTGTTTCAGTGGACAACGGTTTTGTCTTTTTCTCTGGATTTACTTCATCAATACTGTCCGCCAGTTGAATAATTTTGACGTTTGTGAGAATATTGCTTATCTTTTCTAGTTCGGAGCGAGATCTAATTAATATTCCTCGCTTCTTTGTTGCCATCCCTGAAGTGTCAACTGGATTAATTTCTATAGCGATATACGGTGGCCTACTCCTATATTCTGGTAGTTTGATCAAAAACACTCCTGGTATATTGGTTACTTTTCTTTCCCAACCTTTACCTTCTTTTAAAAATTGAGATAATCTATCATCTGCCATATATTATTAGTCTAAGTGGGTATTTTTAAAACCTGCGCTATAAAGAATCCAGTAAGGATTTTAGCCAAATTACGTCAAAATTAGAATATATACCACTTTCACAATCGCGGTATATGCATTCGTGGAAGATTCCAGAAGATAATACGAAAAACTGCAAGGATTGAGCACAATGGAGTTATAAACGCTCATGTTTTATTTGCGGAGTCCAAAATAACCCCTTAAAACTCTTAGATTTAAAGATACTAATTATTGGTAACTCTATTGAAAATATCAATTCGCATTTTAGTTACTAACAAAGGAATATAAAATATGATTAGTAAATCTCAGAATTCTACAAACTTCGTATTGAATGATATTCCAGTTTAATTTGGAAATTCAATGGTGGAGCTGTCTAATTCTAATATTGGAATGTAAATTGAATGTGTGTCATTTCCTATTTTTTCAACAAAAGTGTATTCGCCTGTAAGTTGCCTCAGTTCTATGAATTTCATGCTTGGTCTTTCTTTTTGAACTATGTAGTGAATTAACGCGCCGCCAAGAGCACCCGTCTCGATAAACAGAATCTCTTTTTCGTTATACTTTATGTGATATAGCATAGGAGTTAGTCCCAATGCAGACTGGGAAGAGAACAATATCACCTTTAACATATCGTTCAAGTTCTTGTATTTCAGAAATGTTATTGAGGGTTCATCCTTTGTCATATCAAACATAGAAAAGGTACTTGAATTTCATTGTATCGATTTGACGTGTAAAAATTAAGAAAAACACATAGAACAATTGCAATCCAGAAGACTCAATATGTTGAATTATGCAATTAGATAAGAATTCTGAAAGTCAATCACGTGTTTAATTAGAAAGTCGTCAATTTTGGAATATGAATTTGCAGTGAATATGATGTATTCTAGGAGTGCGATGTTGGACAACACAACTATAATTCAAATATAGCTTTCTTCATACTAACATAACATCAAGAAATGAATGAAAAAAGAGTGCTATTGTTAATCTCATTTTTGGTATTTACCGTATTAATGAGCTACGAATCGTTTATTTCTTCAACAAAGTTCATAGACGCGCAAGTACCAACAACTGAAAACTCTACCACTCTGAGTCCTCTAGCTCTGCCAGATCTTTTTGCAAAGGTAGAAAAATCAGTGGTACAGGTAACTGAGGTGGATAATTCAAATGAGTTTGGATCACGATTAGGCTCGGGGTTTGTTTACGATAAGAGCGGTCATGTGATTACGAATTATCATGTTGTGGTACCTGGTTCCAACAATAATGATGAGCTACAAGTTAGTTTCCTGGATGGTAATGTTTATTCCGCAGAGCTTGTTGGATTTGATCAATTTGCAGATTTGGCCGTAATAAAGGTAAGTAATATTACTTCCGATAAGTTAATGCCATTATCCCTAGCCAATTCATCCACTTTAAGAATTGGAGAAACGGTTGTTGCAATTGGAAACCCATTTGGATTATCAGGATCAATGACTGTGGGAATAGTAAGTGGCTTGGGTAGGCTACTGCCATCCAATGAAAACGGGGAGAATTTTGCTGGAGGCACAACATCATTTTCTATCCCTAACATTATACAGACAGACGCTGCTATTAATCCAGGAAATTCGGGAGGACCGCTCATCGACACACAAGGCAGAGTAATTGGAATCAATACTGCAATATTTTCCAATACGGGTGTTTATTCTGGAGTAGGATTCGCGATACCATCGAATACAATCAGTAAAGTGGTTACTTCTCTTATTCAAACAGGTTCATATCGTCATCCATATATCGGCATAGTTGGGCTAAGTCTGACTCCAGATTTGTCCAAGCAAATTGGATTGAGTCAAACTAAGGGATTTCTAGTAACTAGTATCACAGAAGGTAGCCCTGCTGAAAAGGCGGATTTAGAAGCTGGAACAACTACGAAGACCTATAATGGCAGGGAAATTAATACTGGAGGAGATATCATATTAAAGATTGATAACAGAGAGGTCACTAAGATTGATGATATACTAGCATATCTGGAGAGTCAGAAACAAGTCGGAGAAAATGTGCA
>JAICQW010000282.1 GCA_025937665.1 Nitrososphaeraceae archaeon
ATAATGAAAGAATCAGTTGAATTTAGAAAACAGATGATGGCCGCTGTCAAAAAGCAAGACAAAGAGTTGATTGCCGAACTCAAGAAGAAGCAAGCTTATGTAAATAAAATGAATATGGAAATCCAACAACAGCAAATGAAACCCATGTTTATCTATATGATACCATCCTTTCTGTTGTGGATTCTAGTTTTTCCAACCATATTTGGTCAAGTGGTTGCGCTTTCACCAATTCACCCCGATATACCGTGGATAACTTGCAATGCAGAGAACGTGAAAAATGATACAACCCTCAAAGAAGATGGTAATCCAAAAGGACCTTGCAAAATTGAAGGTCAGGTATACCTGTGGGGATGGTTCCTGATAGTCAATTTTGCCTTTAATGGAATAATTTCAAAGCTTACTAGAACAAACCTACCAAGTGTTACAGGTTAATTCCATATTCTTCATTTTAGCAATAGAGACTAGAAACTATTTTGCACATTGAAATTTGACTTTACCTGATGTTTTGTATTCTTGATATTAAGTGAGATAGCCTGTTTGTGGGATGGGCCTTAATGTTGTCATAATCATCCAGTGTATCTAGATCTCTGGACAGGTTTACAGACTTGACAACTATAGTGCGTGCGCCGGTCTCTCTTGAGGATTGAATATGGTTGTAATAACTATAATTATCATATGAGGTTCCATACAAGTTAAATGGTCTTCTTATCAACAGATTAGTTCCATCCATTCTTACAGAGGGTACAATTATTGAGCATCTATTAAGTTTACTAGTTATTGATAACAAAAGATCTATCTCATTTGGATCTAGATATATGAGATCTATGGGTACTATGATACTTGCATTGTACAGATTTTCTTTACAAATGCCTTCACCAACCATAACTGCATGATTCACTCCCTTTTCCTTTGAGAATGTGTATTTGACACCGTAATGTGTCGAAATTTTTTTTACTCTTTCATCGGCGGATATAGTTACTATGGAAGAGATACGCTTGCATTTCTTCAAAGCAAGGATTGTTGATTTTAACATCATTTCAGTTAATACAATTTTTTGATTTCTGGTTAGCTTTAATCTGGTCTTACTTGATTCAAATTGCTTTACTGGAATAAATGCGGCGGTTTTCATGATTCATGCATTGTTGAATGTTTTTAGAATATAATCTGACAACCTAATTTCATCCTGTTCATTTTCCATAATGATGTTAGTCTTATAGACATTAACACCATAGTTTTGTATCCTATTTTCATAGTCTTTATCCGATTCCGAGATTACCAAATTCGATGCTATATTAGAATAGTGAGAGGCTATACCTACTGGAGATGATTCGATACCCATGGCCAGTAAGTATTTTGAAGCAGGTCCACTTAATGCTTGGTTTCCAATTATTGGGCTAACTGCGATTACCTTTTTCTTTTTTGATTCAAGTTCCTTTCGGATTGAAGGTATTGAGGTAATTGGTCCAATGCTTGAAATTGGATTTCCAGGAGCAATTATAATCATGTCTGAATTTCTGATAGCATGAAGTGCTTGGGGACTCGGAACTGCTTTTTCGATACCCTGATACCTTATACTTAAAATATTTAGCTGGGCATGATTTTTGACCCAGTATTCTTGAATATGCATTTCACCAACGGGTGTTTCAATTCTAGTTTCGAAATGATCGTTTGAGGCAGGTAGTATAACTGTTGAAATAGAGAGTTTTTTTCGTATCCATTCTGTAACCCAAGAAAGGGACTTGCCTTCATTTAGGAAGTGAGTTCTGACTACATGAAGAGCTAGATCTTTGTCACCAATTCTGAACCAATAATCCTGTCCAAGTCTTTTCATTTGTTCCATGAAAACAAATGAATCATTAATCACTCCCCATCCTCTAGTTTTATCTAAAAGACCGGATAGACCATAAACCACTGTGTCTATATCTGGACATACATACAGGCCATGTAACCAAATGTTGTCTGCGATATTGGACACAATTACCAAATCTTCAGTAGCCTTAGACAAACCCCGAGCTAGTTTAACTGACCCTGTTCCTCCCGCTATGAGTGTAATCAAAATAAAAGAACACTAATTGGCATACAACTTTTTTAAATTTTCCGAAATTGACGTGATTGATCTCAAAT
>JAICQW010000184.1 GCA_025937665.1 Nitrososphaeraceae archaeon
TAGAAACTTAAATGACTAGATTCAACTACAAAAAAATGAATAAAATTTTAATCTATTCATTTATTCCATTCTTGTTTCAGAAAAAAAAACTGTTGATTGTTTGTATAGATTTTCACTAAAAAATGATTTGATTTTATTCTTATCCACGATTACCACCCTGATCTGTATTATTTTGATTAAGTATACAGTCCGTCATAACTGGTTTTATCTTTTGAAACCTTATTTCTCCCTTATTTATTTTTCCAGAATTCTGCATTGATGTTGCTTTGGATTTCATCAACAAAATATGGTCGCTACAAACTAGACCTATCATATACTCTTCTTTGTCTGATAATATGGAAACAATGTGTGAAGGAGGTAGATTACAAATTCGACCTTTGTTAATAATGGAACAGCTTTCTGGGACCATATCTAGCCAACAATTCTGCGGCATTAGATGTTATAACCCTTTGTTTGAATACCAAAACATTCCTCTATAAATTATTAGTTTTATAATAACCAAAATAAATAAAATTAGTGAAAAAATGGACGTAAATTCGTACTAATTTACTGTTGACTGTCTAGAATAGTCTTTATTTCCTTACATCTTTTTCTTAAGGAAACTGTGGAAATATCTGCTATTTGACATACCTCAACTTGGCGCAAAAATTCATTGGAATCCTGGGAAGCGATGTAGATAATAGCTCCTGCAAAAGCACGCGGATTTTTTCCGATTGAAATTCTGCTGTGCTGAACAAGTGAGTAGATTCTTAGAGCTTCTCTTTTTGTTTTTTCTGTCAGTTTTAATCTATTTGAAATTAATGTCACATAATCGATCCCTTGAATAACAGGTATCTTCAATGATAATTCTTTTAAGATCAATTTGTAATGTGACATTATTTCCTTGCTTGGAATATTACACACGTTGGCTATATCTGATATTGTTTTTGGTACTGAAATTTCTCTACAAGCTGCATATATGGAAGCTGCTACAAGCGATACGGTAGATCTTCCTTTTGCTAATTTTCGAATTGCAGCTTTACGATAAATGTATGCTGCATTTTCCATAACTGCCGGATTAAGATAGAGCTTGTCGCCAAAATTATTAAGATATTTTAGTGCTTTATCCAAGTTCCTTGAGAGTGAATCGTTCAGCTGAGATCTATTATTCCATGTTCTTAGTCTTTGAATCGTTTCTTTTTGAACTGGATCAAGCATTTTACCTCGTCCATCAGTATCATTCAGTCCAATAAGAGTAGAAAGTCCCTTATGACTTATTGTCAACGATTCTGGCATACCTATACGAGATTTATCCTTGTATTCGCCTTTCTCAAAATAAGGCAAATCATTATTATAGATTTTTTCATTTGAAACACAGCCGCAAGTACTACAAACATATTCACTTGACAGTACGTCTAAAACAAGAGAATAGCTTTGACATTGATTGCACTGTATTCTATTTGTGGTACTTGATTCATTGAAATCAATATTCCTAATTTGTTTACTGTTTTCTAAAGCCATCTTTGCTATTTTTAAACAGTTTCTTGTATTATCAATAGTTTTTCTAGAAATCAGAAATTACTAAATAAAGAAGCATAATTTGTGATATTACTAGAAATATGTGATTATTAGTAGAATTCCGAGGAAAAATCGTATTTTTCTTTCTTAAATAAAAATCTATAAATGTTTTGTTTAGTAAGAAGGATCAATTATGGATGTTGATTTTGTTGAATCTACCCAAGATCGTATACAAACACTACTAGTGACAAATTTACTGATGAATATATCTTTTATCCATTTGTTTTTTCAAATCTGAAAAATTACCAATAGAGATACTTTTATCCGGATTCAAAATTTCCGGTTAGGAATTTAGATTAAATTATGTTCCCTTCAATACTATCTTCAGGACAGTATCTAATTCGGTGCTGTCATACTGTTGTCAAATTAGATTAATATCATTATTATTCTCTAATTAGACACGGATTCTTAGGAAACTATATTTCCAGAAAACGTTCTTTACCTTTAATATAAACGTATGATAAAGTAGAACGTTATAGTATGCATGATACTAGAAATTTCTAAGTGTCCAGAATTGTTGAAACTGATTGACAGGTAAGGGCAAAATGAGTGGATATTTGTATCTAGTAAAGTGTAACAATTATATAATTAGTAATATATACTAATGCGCGATGAAAGATACAAGACTATTAAAAATCCTTGTTGAAGAAAAGGCACTAGTAAAGTTACTAAAAACAATTGGATCCGGTAGAGAATATCCAACTAGAGAACTTTTAACAAAATTGGGTGCCTATGGATATGGGCATAAACTGCTCCTTAAAGCACAAAAGCGCGGATTAGTTGATAGAAAGACTGTCAAGAACAAAGTGTTCAACAAATTAACTAACGACGGCAAAAAAATCGTAAAAATAGCAAAAGAAATTGGCGTATAAAGCAACAATTTCTCCAACTTTTATTTTCTAAACTTATTTTAAAACAGAAGATAATTCTAGAATTTTATTATACCAGGAAGCGGATTTTACTACTCCACTAGATATCAATACTCCTTCCGCTCCAAGTTCAAGAGCCTTTTGTACATCAATTTTATCTACAATACCGGCACCACATAGTACCTTAACCGTTGGAGATATACTCTTTACCATTGTTACTGAATTTGTTATGATTGAAGGATTCGCTTTTGATACTGCAATCCCCTTTCCTATAAGTTCAGGTGGTTCTATGGCTAGGTAATCGGGAGAAAATTGTGAAAGTGCTTTTACTTCTTCTAAGTCATCGGCACAGACAATTGATATCATATCCAATTCTCGTAGATGTTTTACCAAATTCCTAATTTGTGATTGCTCAATTTTATGTTCACTGTGGTTGATTATGGAACCTATTGCCCCATGAGATTTCACGATTTCAGGTATGGTAAAGCCAGTTGTTGCCCCGAGCGGTGCGTCGTCTACATGTTGACTTACTATAGGAACCTTTGTCTTGGACAAGGTCATAATACTGGATGGCGGGGGAGCAATTATGATATCTTTATGATTTGATAGGAGTACATCCCTCGCTTCTTGAGCAATCTTTAGTGAATTATCTCCAGAAATCTCAGTGTAATTTTTGAGATTTATTACTAATGGATTTGCAAAAGTGAACATAACAGAAAATTAGGAGAGATCTTCAAACTTGCTGCTTAGTTTTTGTATTCTAGCTTCATATCCCTTGTTATATTCAAGCTCATCTGGAACCAGTGTAGCAGGATGAATAAACCCTTGATTTCTCATAATCATAGCTCTTTCTGATGCCCATAACCTCTGGAGATCCCAATCTGAAGTTCCAAACCCGTCATGAGGACCGGTAAGGCGTCCATTATGCATACTAAATACAAGACATGACACAATTGGGATTGCATAATTCAGACTAGCAGCAGAGTTGAGCTTTACTGGCATCAATGGCATATGATGACTTCCTCTTGTATTTCCAGCAACGTAGTGAGGATCATTAAACGCGCTACCTGCTTCTTCAGTTGCAGGGAAATTTTTCTGAGTTCTTACTATTGCAATTGGATCATCTTTACCAACGTAGGTTCCTGCTATGTTATGGAGCCTATCAGTTGATGCAGACACTATCTGTTCTCCTTCAGATGACAAGATTGAGTGTACTACATATCTACCCGGATACATCAAAGCCGCTTCTAATTCCGGCTTGTCTCCCCATAGTTTGAGTCCTGCAACTTTACCTGTCATAACATCCATTATCCTAAATTTAACACCTTCAGCTAATTTTTCATTTATCAACAAACCAGTACTGCTCCTAGCGTCCACAAACATTCTCCA
>JAICQW010000094.1 GCA_025937665.1 Nitrososphaeraceae archaeon
ACGGGTCATTACTATCGCGCTCTAATGGTACATATCTCCATAGACACCACAGGTGGAGGCACACAGCACTGTATAATCTAAAAGCAGAAACATCGTTCTTGTCACCGCCAAGCTCGGCAGGTAATCATATAAGCTGCCAAGTCCTAAAGGCGTCTTTGTTTAAAAGAAGATCATCGGTTTTGGCATCATCATTGCCAACAACTACCTTTCCTTCTATATTGAGCATATTTACTATGCTCCTCAAGTTGTCTTTCTGAATTGAATGATGTGTCACACTCTTCACATTTATAAGAGGATCCAGTAGTTGGCATCATTTAGCTTTCCATCATCCCTTTTTATTTATATCTTGCATTGCTAAGTTTGCTCTATTTGTATTCCAAGTGTCAGCGCTCCCTGTTGTATATTTGCAGAAGATGTCTATTGATTAAATTCAGCAGTTTATGGAGGCTCAACCTAATATGGAGTACCTTTTGCTCTTTGATTTTTGAAGGCTTCAATATACCATTCAAATTCATCAAGAAATCGTATGACTCTTTTATCATATCTCTCATCCATCAATTTACCAGATTCATCAAAAACATCTTGTACTCTTGATATTGGAAATGATGAAGATATGGATGGTGCTCCAAGCTCTGCGAATATATGGCGCAGATGTTGTGCTGCATTCACGCCACCAAAACCGCCGGGGGAATAAGAGACGATAGCCGAAGGTTTAAAATAATATTCTTCTAAAAAATAATCTAGTGTGTTTTTCATTGCAGCTGATGTGCTATGATTGTATTCTGGGGTGACGGAAAGGTATCCTTCTGCATCTTTAATTTTATTCCTAAGGTCTTTCAACTTCTCTGAGGGATTTTCCATCTCTTTATACATCCTATCAAGTAGGGGTAAGTTAAGTTCTAGAGGATCAATAAAAAAGACAGTATGATTACGGTTCTTTAATTTCTCTTCTAACCAGCGGGCAACTTTGATACCTTGACGGTCTCGTCTAACTGATCCAACTATTAAAGCAATTTTAGCCATATTACTATTATTTGTCCTGTTCTTCTTAACTTCTATTATTATTGCTATCTATCTACAAAATCAAGAAGAACTATCTGGATTCGTTTCAATATCCAGAAAAGAATGTGGTATTAGCTCAGCGTTGTCATCAAATCTCAGACCATATTTGCTTACACTCAGATCGCAAGCTTCAGTGGTGATGGTATTTATGCTTCGACCAAATCATTTCATGACCCGACTAGGGCAACTTCATAATAAACCTACCAGGTCACAGAATCGAACCTCTTTACATGTGGAGTTCCAATTCTACCAATTAAGCATCTATCTCAGATTGTGTCTAAATTCTGAAGTTTTTTATGCCGAGTCCCTCTGGGCCCACGTTCTACTCAACCGCTAGCACAGACTATATTGCCATTAAAAGCACGGGATGCAGGAAGTTTTCTTCCTCCACGTGATTACCGATGTAGAATCAAGTCGAAGTAGCTCATTGATATGTGATAAATAAAATTAATCACCCTAATTAAGCAAAATCTATAATAAGTTGCCAGGCTAGCAATACATTATTGCCTTCAGATAAGTTAGGAAGTCAACTAGAGGATCCAAGTATATCTGGGCAAGCCAATTTAGAAATAGATGAACACGATTTACAAAAAGGAAAGGAAGAAGCAATCGAAGTTTCATATAGCGTAATAATAACAGATCAGCTGGCAAAGCAAACCTCTGACGACCTGCTTCAAAAAATCGCTACCATGGTAAATGTCCAGTTGACCGAAGAAGGCAGTGAAAAGTTACCGTTTATCCCATTTTCAGACTTTGAAAGAGCAAGAGCTTCCGATAAATTGTTCCTCTATGGTCCAACTGGTTGTGGTAAATCAAGGGCTGTATTTGAGCTTGTCAGAGAAAACCTGACCAAATTCAAGAGAATCTATTTCATTAATCCTAGAAACACTGTTGGAGCAGAGTCAGGAAGGATTAAACTTCTTGACTTGCTTGCGAAGCTGGAGGAAGACGATGGCGTAGTATGGGATAATTTCCCTGATGATTTGATAAAGAGGGATTCAGATACAGCAAAGCACGTTCTGGATCTTGTAAGCTCCAAAAATGTAAAGAGGCTTTTTATCGCTCTAAAGCCAAGATATCTTGAGATATATAAAGATCTACCAAGAGAAATTCCCGACTTTAATTCTTGCCAAGTCAGTTTTGATAAAGAGAGGCTAAGAAAAATCATTCTAGCTTATGGCACATCTATTAAAGAATTCAAAGATCCTCTTCAAAAATACATAGCAGAACATGCTGACAAGATATCTAGAATACTCTGGCAAAAAGAGCCAACTCCACTCACAATTCTTAGCTATTACAAATTGTTGAAAAGCCGAATCGAAGAACAAAAAATGAGTCCTGGCTTATCTATAGACTCTCTTTTAGAAGCTCAAAGACTCATGCGCAGTACAGACTATTACGAGCAACAATTTGAGATGATATGCAGTCTGCAAGAGAGAAGAAGTGACACTGAGTTTTTGTATACTCTGAAACTATGCTACGAATGCGGACTTGATCGAACAGTTAGTTCAGTTGAAAGACTTCAGTATGACATCTTCGGTAGTATCACTCCTCAGGATATACTTCCAAGACTTAGCACTTGGGTGTATGTTTCAGGTCAGTATTATGCGATGCATGACGCCCAGAGAGAATCAATAAAATTCGCTGATCATGTAAAATTGAAAATCATGGATTATCTGACTCGAAACTTTGTGAAGGTGGTTCCAAATGAAGATAGCCAGATCAACACTTTTGGATTATTTCTTGGCAGAAATATTCAGTATATTCATAAAGAGAATTTACATCAGTTCTTGGGTCCGGAAATACAGGAGTACATGAAAAAGAAGCGATATTTTCAGACCGCGTTTGGTCAAGGAGTAGGTGAAAGTTTCCTTGCTTTAGATGACGAACTACAGGAAGAGATGATGAAGAGGATGGCAGTAGATATTGAATTTGCAAGAGGAGCAGTCTTGGGAATAGGGGAAAGATTTCCTGTCCTTGACAGAATTCGTCAGAGAGAAATACTGGAGGAAAAAAGCAAGAGGTTTGCTTGCGTACCTCTTTTTGCAGAAAGCGTCGGCATTAATTTCAAAGCCATGACAGACGATTTAAGAAAAGAACTGTTTGAAACAGCAGAAAAGAATCCTCAGTTTGCAGATGGATTTGGCCGCGGTTTAGGTAGTAATATCAAATTCTTTGAACAGAGACTCCAAGAGGAAATTTTTGAAAGAGCGATGAAGAACAGTGAATTTACTAGGGGTTTTGGATATTCTCATGCATTCCATTTTATAGCGGGCGATAAGAATGAGCAGAAAAGAATCTTCGAAATAGCGGATAAGAACAGCCACTTTTCAATTGGATTAGGAATGGGTTTTGCATACCTTTTTGGACATCTATCAGATGGAATACTTCAGCAGGTTTTTGAACGTACAGCTACAGATAATGAATTTGCATTCGGTCTTGGACTTTATCTGGGTTTTAATTTCCATCCTTTATCGCCTGAATTGCAAAACTGGCAATTCAAAACTATACAGGAAAACGGAAGATTCGCATACGGTCTTGGGTACGGTTATGGAATAACTTTTCCATATTACCCAGAGGAAATTCAATCTTCTCTCTTTGAAAGAGCCGAAAAAAATGTTGACTTTGCCTATGGACTTGGTTCTGGTCTTGGCTACTCTTTTGGATCACTCAATGAAAAGCTTCGTGAATCGATATTTACTAAAATTAAAAGTAACCCAGAGTTTGCAGCAGGATTAGGATCAGGTCTAGCATTTGTGTCAGTACTTCTGCCGCCCAAAGTGTGGACTGATATTCTCCAGATTACAGAAAAAAATCCGAGTTTTTCAAAAGGTCTTGGTCATGGCTTTGGATGGATTCTTCGCTTTTTGCCCAATCCTATTAGAAATGATCTTTTTGAAAAATCAAAGAAAAATCCATACCTTGCAATCGGATTAGGCTATGGCATTGGATTTGTATTCCCGTATGCGCCAGAAGACCTGCAATCTGAAGTGATGAGTAAGGCAGAAAAGATGCCTCACTTGGCCCGTGGTTTGGGAATTGGGATAGGCATACTATCAAGATATCATGAAAGTCAACTGCAAGACAGCGTTTTCGACAGGATGGAATTAAACACTCACTTTACTACCGGATTTGGAGAAGGGACAGGCTATGTTTTCAAATATCTTCCCGGTGATCAGCAACAGAAAGTACTTGACAGAATCGAAAAGGATATTTTCTTCGCTAGGGGATTTGGGATAGGTATTGGCCAAAAAATTGGCTATCTTTCTGAAAAATTTAGAACCGAAATTTTTGAAAGGGTGCAAACAAATCCACATTTGGCGGAAGGATTGTCACATGGAATAGGCATGGCATATCAATATATCCCAGTTGGAATTCAAAACACTATTTTTGAAAAAGCGAGCACACAAGTCCGAATTGCCAGGGGAGTTGGACAAGGGATAGGCTCGATAATCCAATTCATGCCTAACGACCTGAAGGAAGAAACAATTTTCAGAGAGATGAAAAGGGATCCCTCGTATGCACAGGGGGCAGCCCAGGGTATGGGCCAAGTGTTACAATATTTACAGGATGACATAAGAAACAGGATCTTCAGCGAATCAGACAAATCCGACCAGATCGCTATAGGACTAGGTAAGGGAATTGCCAGCATCTTTAGTTATTTAGATGAAAACTCACAGAAGGATATCCTGAAACTCACCGAACAAAATAGTCAATTAGCCGAGGGATTGGGTACTGGGTTTGGACTCACGTATCTATCCCTCACTGATGGATTGCGACAGGTTATCTATCACAAAGTTGAAGGTGATCACTCTTTTGCGAAAGGATTAGGACGAGGGCTCGGAACAATCCTTCCCACCGTTTCTGAGGATGATCAAGATAGAATTTTGGACCTTGCAGAAGGGAATTCATCACTTGCTATGGGTATTGGTTATGGATTAGCTGATGCGTTTTCTCTTACTTCTGATTTTGGCATTTCTAGTACACTCTTAGATAAGGCAATCCGAATAACTCCTCTCTGCGAAGGATTTGGATTTGCCATGGCACATTATTTTCCGGAACTGACAAGTCAGAAACAAGTTTCGATTCTTGACCAATTACTACCTCACAAACCAGGGCTTGCAAAATCTGCGAGCCATGGTCTTGGACATGTCTTCCCTTTACTTACAACTGATCGGCAGGGTCAATTAATGCAACTAGCCCAATCCCATGACGAGAAAATGGGTCGAGGATTAGGCTATGGAGTAGGACATAGCTTCAAAAATCTTGATGAAGTCACTCAGAATGAACTCTTTGCCTTGGCAGTGAATAATAAGGATTCCCAATTCGCCCTAGGCCTTGGCTTTGGCGTGGGTAGAGCATTTCCTTCACTAAGTAAAAAGGTTCAGAAGTGGATCTTGGAGACGCTGCCAGCAGAAAACTGCAAATTAGTATATGGAGTCTCATCGGGGTTAAGTCAAAGTCTAAAATACCTTGATAAGGATATGAGAGAACATATTACGAAGTTATCTACTGCAAATCCTTTGGTTCACAAACAGACAGCCAATCCACTCGACCCCAACATTACGGCAGATTTCTTAATAGATCGATACGACGATTTTCCGCTGCCAACGTATCTGAGCGAAAGGTCCTATGAACAACAATCATGGGCCGCTCGGAGGAATGATGATCAAGAGGTATCCTTCACAGGGATTAGACAAAGTTATTGTGTATGTTATATTGACATGATGAATTCAACCAATATTGCATCACAGCTTAAACAAAATGAGCTTGGCAAATACTACTCTATATTTCTAAACGCTACTGCAACAATAGCCCGAAACTTTGGTGCTAAAATAATTAAAAATGCAGGGGATTGTTTGATATATTATTTTCCCAATACTTCGAACATTGATGATAATAACACGGATGCCTTAAAAGACGTTATTGAATGTAGCATTACAATGATCTCAGCACACGGCATAATAAACGCGAAATTGCATGAAGAAAAATTACCTTCTCTTAATTATAGGATTAGCGCTGATTATGGAACAGTCGAATTAGCAAAATCGAAATCATCACAAAGTGAAGATCTTTTTGGCTCTGCAATGAACCTTTGTGCAAAGATCAATTCAAAGGCTCCTGCAAATGGAATGGTAGTTGGAGAAACATTATACCATTTAGTTAAATCACTGAGCGATTATAAATTTACTAAAATAGAAGATCAGACTAATTCGAAGCAGACTTTTCCCGCATATCGCCTTGAGATCACAGACAAAAGAACCATCTTGAATCCATTCAAAAGGGGTTCACAGTCCAAGAGTCTTTAGTTCTCATAATATGAGATTTTGCCGAAGAAGAATGTGCTAAGATCTTCGCGCTGATCAGAGGACGGAAACAATCAACAACTTTAAAAGTAGAGCTCATCGCAACAGTGACAAAAGAGTAAATAGTCCAGAGCCACCTGAAACATCCATAAACGATCTTGGTATGTATAAAATACATCGATCACAGCTTTTTTACGCCACTATAATTCATCGAGTCCATTTTCTAAAGTTTTTTCTGCCGAGTCCCTCTGGGCCCACTAAAAATAAAAAAATGTTCAAAAATGGACCCAAGGCAAATGAGTCTAAGTTTTGAATGTTTTTAGCCGGAACCCTCTGGCCCTCATTCATATCAATATCGCAACAGATATTATTGGAGATTTTGTAATTTCGGTAGGAAATAACTTGAGGGAACAATCCAAAGGTTAGTGGTAGAACCTTTTTCGCTACAAGGACG
>JAICQW010000121.1 GCA_025937665.1 Nitrososphaeraceae archaeon
CCGAGAGTATTTGGAGTGATTGAAGCCAAGAATTTGTGGTGATTACTCAACAACAACTTTGAATATATTAGACAATTTGGAGCGTTCATACAATTTTTTCCAAAGTAATATCCCCAAAAATGCTGAGATGAATGAAACAGGCATTAAGATTGGTATAATGAATTTCCACAAAAGTTGTTCAAATATCAACACACTTTCAAAAGTTACTAGATCTATCCCAAAAAATGATTTGAACATATTCACCGACCATGGGAAATAAAAAGTAACAAAGAAAAATGAAATGGCAACGGAGAAAATAATGCGTTTGTGATCTTTAGATTTTACAGCCACTTTATAGTTACTTTGTGTAAATATGGAAATAACATCCAATGTTATAGGTATGAGTATGTTTAGAAGATAAAGAGGCAACAAACCCGCGAAATAATTATTGGAGGTGATAGTTGCAGATGATTGTATGGCCATCAAAGTAGCTGTAACGACTGTCATTCGGAAGGGAAATTTGAGATTTTGAAGTGAATAAAAAATTATTGCAGTGAAAATCGGAGGAAGTGTAGATCCAAGTATTAGTGCAGTAGTTGGAGATGGATTAAAATCAAAGTACTGACCTTCCGAAAATGGAAGCGTAAACATGAAAACAAAATTAACAGAAATCAACCATAGAATTCCATAACAAATCATTTCAGATATTATCCTAAATTTTCTGCTGGATTCAAATAAATGGGTTCCAATTAATGCACCTACTATAGAAAGCAACATTCCGCTTATCAACATGAGATGTGGAGGACTAAGTAGCCCATCAAACCCAAAATTTGTATGCCACCAATTATCAAATTGGCCGGAGAACAATTCCACAAGACATCCCAAGGCAATTAGTTTTAATGGATTTGGAATTTTATGAAATATGGCAAAGGAGTTCTTTAGGGAGCTTTTTTGTTTTATTGAAATTACTATCCCTGCAACAGTAGCGATCAGTGATAAACCTACTCCAGAGTACAACACTGTATGTGGTGGAGTAAAAAATGATTCAACATTTGCAACACCATGCCATATGATATCCCAATTAGCAGCTGCGACTTGAAGAGCTACTCCTAATGCAACTAGAAAATAGATCCAGAGCAATGTAGATGATGAGGAAAGTGACGGCAACAATTCTCCTTTGAAGTTCAAAATATAATTATCCATACCCTTAGACAAATTTATTCTTATCACACCAAATGAAGGATTGGGATCGGAAACCATTATCTTCTATGCTTTGGTGGATTTACAAAGACATGGTGAAAATGTAGTGGATTTTTTTGAAATGGATAGAGTATTAGATGAATTGGCTCGGACATTTGCCGCACCGAGTGCAACGACTTGGTTCAAATTTACTCGAAACAAGTCGCCGACACGAGATGAATACAGACTCAAGGTAATTGAGTTCATGAACTTGTTTGAAAATGCTCTGTCAATTGGTTATCAGGATTATCCTAATTCGGATAATTTGTTGGATCATGTGAAAAGAGGAGTAGAACACCAAGCCAACGAGATATTGTCGGGGAAGAACAAGGAAGTGGAAAAAAGATTCAAGTATTATGTAGACCACGGCTAGCTTTCAGAAATGATCAACAGGTCAACTTCGTTCGGAATTATTATTTTTGTATATGGTTGTTTCTGAACTTAATAAAAAGAAATTTAGAAAGAACTACACTAATATCATGTTATTTCTATAATTATTTTGGCATGAGGAAGAAACAGTCTTCAAAAAGAAAAATAACAGGTAAGGAATTATCATTGCAGGACGAATTAAATATCAGGATTACTACTCTAGTAGAATTACTAGAGAATAAGGGGGTTTTGAATAATGGGGAGTTTGAGAGACTGACAGTTATGAGATTGCATGAGATTTCAAAGGCAAGAGCATTTGAAGATCTGGAAGAAGAGATCTGATCATAGCAATTCAATACAAGATAGAATTATTACTCATCGTAGGTATCACATTTATTTCTTGATTATTTCTAGAATTAATTAAATATTTACTTCCTACTGTAATTCATAGTTAAAGAAATCGATTCTTTTACTATATCATGCTAAACAGCCTTCATTCGCCTAAATGACAAGATCCCTATTATAGTAATGATGAAAGTAAATAATAATAGTACTGCAAGGTCGTATTCGAAAGAGTACGTTCCTAAATGTAATATACTATTTCTTAATGCATCTACTGAATATGTGGCAGGGTCAATAAGAGTGATTAACTTTAACCAAGCAGGTAAATTGTCAATTGGGAAAAGCGCTCCACTTAGGAAAAATAATGGGAATACTACAAAACTAATAATTAATTGAAATCCTTCCAAGCTCTCAATATAGCTTCCAAATGTTAGTCCCAACGACGTTAGACAAAATGAAAGAATCAGGACAATTGACAATATTTGGAGTAATGATAGTGCGTCATAATTTATCCCCAAAGCAATACCGACAACAAGTACGATAGCGACCTGAAAAAGCGAAGTTGTCATTCCACCAAGAGTCTTGCCAACAAACACTGTAGTTCTACTGGATGGGGCAACCATTACACTTTTAAGAAAATCAAATTTTCTGTCCCAAATGATATATGAACCGAAAAAAACAGATGTAAAAATTACCGACATACAGATGATTCCTGGAAAAATGAATTTTTCGTAATCTGTTCCTATTTGCAGATTCGTTGACCCTAGTCCAGAACCTATGACGCTTAACCATAATAGGGGGGTGAAAGTAGATGCTACAAGTCTACTTCTTTCACGTAGGAACACCTTAATTTCTCTAAGCCATAACGCATAGAGCTGTCCTAATACAATGTTTGAACTAAGATTTTTTGTACTGAGCATATCTTTGCATGAATCCTCCTTCTGGACTGTCTCCGGACAAGTAATCTCCTGAAAGTTTCAAGAATACATCATTTAGTGTAGGTTTATTATATTCTATGTTCTGGACACCATCTAAATCCTTTATTAGCATATGCAAGTTTGAGTTTACTTTTTCCATGTAAATTATGACAGATTTTTCTTTCCGCTCTACCTTATGAACACAATCAAATTTAGTAAAATCTTTGTCTAGAGGGATTCGATCCTTGAACGTTATCTTTACAACATCACCACCAATTTCCTGTTTTAATTTTGATGGTGAATCTAGTGCAATTATTTTCCCGTTAGTAATAAAACCAATTCTATCACACAACATATCAGCCTCCTCCATATAGTGTGTCGTCAATATGATAGTAACCTTTTCCTCACGTACTATTTTTTTGATATACTTCCACATAGTTTCTCTACTTTTCGGATCTAAACCCAATGTGGGTTCATCTAAAAAGAAAACTTTAGGATGATGTAAGAGTCCGCGTGCAATTTCTAACCGTCTTCTCATTCCTCCTGAGTATTTCTTTACCTGGTCATTTTTTCTATCCTCCAATCCAACTAAATCTAGTACCTCCGAAATTCTTTTTTCTCTTAACTTTCGAGGTATCCCATAGAGTAACGCATGAACCTTTAAATTTTCATACCCAGTTAGGATATCATCACTGCTTGGAGCTTGAAAAACTACACCAATGCTCTGTCTTACTTTATTTGCATTGTGCAAAACATCAAAACCATTCACAATAGCTCCTCCCTCCGTCGGCTTTAGCAGAGTAGCCAGTATATGTATTAGAGTGGTCTTTCCTGCCCCATTTGGCCCTAAAAGTCCAAATATTTCATTCTCTTTGACTTCAAAACTTAAGCCATCTAATGCTTTGAAGTCTGCATACTTCTTGACAAGATTCTTTACAGATATCAAGTAATCTAAATTGTTTGGCCACCCTTTAAAATATCATTTGCAACGTCACTTGCTTTTTTGATAGGTCATCTAATTCAAGGTATCGCATTACCTGGTGTACGAGCGTCAGAGCTGGAATTTACTTTTAACCAATTTTCAGTGAGTTTGTGATCAGAATGTTAACTTTCGTAACATACGAGCCCCTTTTATGTCCCTTTAGATCTTTACATGTATGGGTATTATCAATAGTAAATCTTTTGCACTTAAAGTTAATTGATTAACTCGGATTAATTACTGAACTATTGAAACAATTATTGTTACTCCCCAGCGGGATCATATTTTTATAAGTTTATGCATTTCATTAAAGTATTTCTATCAACATATGACTGTACGATTAATTTCTTTTGATTGTGTAAGTTAACCAGTAATAGTTAATTTTAATACCAGGAAATTCGTGATTACTGTTGTGCTTTTTAAAAGGAAGAAGGATCCGGCTGAAGTGAAGCGAAAAATAGTTCTGACAAAAGAGATTATAGACAGTGTAATAACGTATGCAAAATCATGGCATCCTAATGAGGGAATATTGATCTTGCAAGGAAAAAAAGAAAAAAATGTAATTAGAATAACCGGTTTAATAATTCCGCCATTTTCTTCTCATGGGCCATATTACTCCGGCTTTCCAGTGTATGAACTTCCGTTCGATTTATCATATATTGGCACAATACATTCCCATCCTAGCGGGTCCAATCGCCCGTCACTAGAGGATTTGAATCATTTTTTTGGATTGGTATCATTAATAATTTGTTATCCATATGACGTTGGAAATATTGGAGCGTTCGACCGTAATGGGATTAAGATGGATGTCGAAACAGAAGATAATTCTTGATAAAATCAACATTACACCAAATTCTGTGTTAGAATTTATCCAATCAACTATTGCGGAGGATAATTGGCCAAACACTAGTGGGGAAAGAAAACCCACCAGAGAACATGTAAAGATATCAGGTAATTTTATCATCATAACAAAATATAAAAAAGTTCAAACTGGCAGGGAATTGGTTTCTTGATTGGATGGGATGGTTCAACAAATATAAATAATTTCAGGTTCGACAATTTTTCTGAATTTGAGGTCTTACCCTTTTTAAGCCTAGAAAGTAAATCTCAACCTCGTCTCTCACTTCTTGGCATAATCTATTAATGGTTATTGGCTTTTCAAGGAATGAGTCTATAACTCCATCTTTCAAATATTTTTGAAAATTCGGATTATCTTGCATATCGAATGCGCTTACTAACATCGTTCTTACATTAGGATTAAGTTCTTTGACCTTTTTTAGTAATTCCAATCCGGTCATAATAGACATCCTCATATCAGAAATGATCAAAGCGTAATTTTGTTTATTTTGGCAAAAATGTTCTAACGCTAGCGTTGGGTCGCTAAAACTTACAACAGAAATGCCATCAATATTGCTACCTATTGCATCCTGGAAAAGATCAGTTATATCTATCTCATCGTCTACTATACTAACAATTCTGTTTGCCAAGTATACCATCCGGAGTGCAAAAATTATTGAAAAAATATGTTATAAACTTTTTGTTGATTTTCTAAATCTAAATATAAAAGAATTTTTTGTGCAATATTTGATCTACAGTTAATATGATTTATTCTGCAAATGCAGATTTAAAACTGAAGTAACCGTGAAGGGAGGGACTATATTCTAAACAAGACAATTAGTTAAGTGTACCAGAAG
>JAICQW010000177.1 GCA_025937665.1 Nitrososphaeraceae archaeon
CAGGGATTTTTTGGAAATTACGATTTATTACTAATTGAAGTAATATAAGCCATAGCAGGAATAATTGGCATTTTCATTGCTAGAAGGATCAGAGATAAAAGCAAAACAGGCAATAAAAATATGAATTCAGAACATAAGGATGGAGATACCGGTAATGATGATGAAAATAACAAGGGTAGCATTGACGATATTGAATCACTTTTGGGTGAAGAAGCATCAAATTTCAAGGAGAACTTTCAGAAAAAATAATGAGGTAGCTGTATCGTGAATATTAAAGAAATTTTTATTTTATCTTTTGATGCCTTGAAAGAAAGAAAGACCAAATCTATACTGACTATAATAATGGTTATGGTCGGAAGCAGTCTGATGGTGGCGGTCGGAGGTATCAGTGCCGGATTTGGTGGTTTTTTCAACAATCAGCTAAGTAATCTGGCTGCCAATATCATATTCATAAACCCGGCACAGGTGCAACAAGGTGGAGGGGGACCAGTAGTGGGTCCACCACCAACTCCAAAAATTACATTAAATGCAGCAGTTGAAAATAGGTTAAAATCCTTGCCGTTTGTTGATGAGGTAATTCCATCGTATCAATCTCAAGTAATTTTGGAATCTCAAGGAGATTCAAAAGAGTATCAAGTATTTTCAATGGATCCTCAGAAACTAACGGTTCTTTCTCCTACCATAGAATTTGTTGAAGGGTCTTCGATACAGCAAAATGATCCATCGGCTATCATCATTTCAAACGAATTGGCAAATCCCCCTGGTGAACCTGCCCCATTCTTAAAATTGTTTCAAACTGTGAAGGCCACATACACTTTTGTGGATCCAACAACAGGAAAGAGGGAACAAGAATCAAAGAGTTTTGTTGTAAGAGGAATAATAAAACAAACTGGTAATCCAAATATTGATAAATCGGCCGTAATCGACACCGAGGTAGGGAACGCATTATTTCACAAATCCGGAAAGTTTGATTCGTTAATTGTGGTGGCCAGATCGGGAATGTATGTGGATGCAATAGAGCAAGAAATCAGAAAACTCTATGGTAACGATATTGGAATAACAACAGTTAAGGCAATCATAAAAACTGTCCAAGAGTTTACCGGAGGAATCAGCGCATTTCTTTTAAGCATAGCAATTGTGTCTTTAGTTGTTGGTGCAGTTGGAATCATTACTACACTGTATACTTCGGTTATTGAAAGAACAAGAGAAATTGGAACCATGAAAGCAATCGGTGCCAAAGGTAGACACATTCTTGCGTTATTTTTGACAGAGGCATTAATGATTGGAATTTTTGGAGCCACATGTGGAATACTAGGTGGAATTGTGGGCGCTTATGTATTGAGTGCAGGTTTCGGTGGTGGTAACGATGGGGGATCGAGTAATTCGCAAATAGCTCCCATTTTTCTGGCAGTTGATATGACAAGGGTGTGGTTAATTTCAACTGCTCTTAGCCTTTTGGCGGGTTTGTTTCCTGCATTGAAAGCATCAAGGCTACTACCAATTGTAGCATTAAAAAGAGAATAAGACTGTATAGTATATTATGAAAACGAATTGAAAATTTATCTATACTCCTCACCGCAATCTCCAATAATCTCATAAAGATTATTGGCATTTTTACCTACATCATCTATGGATTCACGGTCCGATTCATCCAAACTGAAACTGAAAATATTGTTGTTATCGTCTATGTGATTAACTATTCCAAGCCTTACACCAATAATAACCCCCGCAACCGTAGCTTTGGAAAGAATATAGTTAGTAGCTACATTTGAAATACTTACTTTATGTTTCTTTGCGATAGTATCTAAAACCAACAATAACCTTTGAAATAAATTCCAATCCCCCCACCTATCTATCATTTTTTTGTATTTTTGCAAACTTAGTGTTTCTAGATCCGTTATAGGTGGTTCTGGTATTCCTAAATATTTTTCAGACAATAATCCTCCACAAAGAGTTCCATAAGTGAGTAAGCTGATATTATGTTTCTTGCAAAATGGTATCATCTTAACCTCCGGCCTTTTATCAATAATTGAATATTGAATCTGATTTGATGCAATTGTAATCCCAGATTCAGTAATCATCTGCAGATGTTCGGTATCAAAATTCGTTAGACCCAGATGCCTGATACTGCCTTTATCCTTCAGGTCTGATAAATATTTTAGAGCGTCCATATAATACGGATTATTGTAATCCCACCAGTGAAACTGAAGTAAATCCAAAGAGCTCACATCCATTCTACGTAATGCCGCTTCTATACTGTTATCAACCATGGAGCGTGTGATTCTACTTGGCTGTGGTACCCATTTTGTACATGTTTGAATCTTGTCGATCTCCTGTTTGCCTTTTTCTCGTAATAATCTACGCCTAAATTCACCTATGAAAGTTTCTGCCGGGCCATAGATATCAGCTAGGTCCCACGTAGTGAATCCCGAATCATGATATCTTTGCATATCTGCAATTGCCAGTTCAGGATCAATATGGCCATGCCCACCTGCAACCTGCCACATTCCATTAATTATTCTGCAAATAGTCAAATCGGGCGCTAATTGGAAATGCCTCTTACTCATAGTATACATTGGAAACTGTAATATTTTTGTCTTACAATTCTAACCCATATTCAAAAAATTGGCGGCATAAACAGCGTCAAGCTATGTTGGGAAGTGAATATCACCTAATTGCCGCTACGCGTAGAAACAAAATTTCGATAGTTTTATCACACAAAAAAATTTTTTCACAGAGCAATTTCAATAAAGTTATTCTTGCTCTTCCACATAATATACTGGAATCTCATACTAAGTATTAATTTCATTAATTTATCATTGGTAAAAACTGAAGATTTATCACTTAACTTGGAAATCAAGATTGAAATTCCGAAAGACATTATTTCAGACAAGAAACGGTAAGATTCAATCCAGCAAGGTATTTTGAAAGCAATATCAAAAGGTCCATATGAAGAGGGACTGTCATTCAAAATCGTATCTGCGTATTTTAGTTGAAATTTACCACAGGTCTTCCATTTTAACATGGAATATCATATATGCAATGTATGATTTGCCTTGGTAAATGTGATTACTTGACTTTTGCTAATAATTCCTAGATATTACTTATCTTTAGTATTGTATTGCAAAACTTTTTAAAATAAAGATTTATCGTTGACTTGAGTTATGTTACCATATTGATTTACAATATGATTCTTCAAACTTGCGCACATCTCAATTTCTTGTTCCATTGAATAGAAATCTGAGTGGGGATCTGCTGAATTAGGGGTCATTATTCTTATTGTGTTCTTTAGGCCGTCCACATAACAGTCCAATGCATTCAAAATAGTTTTCCTTATCTTACTATAATGGAAGATAGTAGTAATTCCAGTGCCAGTGTCTATATCCGTTCCATTTTTGGCGAGATATTGAATTAATTCTTCTGCGAAATATGATTCTGTAATCAAATTTGCCTTTACAAATTCAATACTCATTTGGACCACATTGATCTCTACAACTGATTTATTTAATATTGTTGCATAATGATACAATGCATTTCTCACAATATCTATCTTCCACTCACAATGATCCATTGATTTATTATGGAACTCAAGATTTAATACCATTTACGTTGTACACTTGCCAGAGGTTCTGTTTCTGCGCGAGGCAATTATCAATTTGGTGAAATCTGTACTTGACAATTAATTATGAGAAAAAATTCAACATCATAGCAAAAATCCATTACAAAATAACAACCCATAATTATCTCGTATCCGCAGTTAAATTAACCCAGATATTCTAATTGTTAGCTAGTGAATATTTAATGTTACTATTGCTATGATATATTCTTTGCCAAACAACGTTATCTAATCTTCGACCTTTTGATTTTTTCTTGGAGTAGCATACATCCTTGAATTAGAGTTTCGGGTCTTGGTGGACAGCCAGGTACATAAACGTCAACTGGTACAATTCCATCTACACCTGGTAGTACGTTATAAGAATC
>JAICQW010000061.1 GCA_025937665.1 Nitrososphaeraceae archaeon
AGAAGACTCATGCACAAGAGGCCCAATAGATCGATGGGATTCAAGAGAAGAAAGATGCGTCATGAAAAACGTAGACGTCATTAGTTACGTTACCGTGAATGGAAAGGAACACATAGCTACAATCAACCTTTTGAAGGGAGTGACCATTTATGGTGAAAAGCTTGTCCCTAGAAACGGTAATGAATACAGAACATGGGATCCATTTAGGAGTAAATTGGCTGCTGCATTTATTAAGGGCCTAAATTTTGACTTTACTAATGTTGGTAATGTGTTATACTTGGGCGCCTCAACAGGAACAACCGTCAGTCACATGTCGGACATAGTTGGCCATTCCGGAAAGATATTTGCCGTTGAATCTTCAACGAGAGTCGCAAGAGAGCTTATTTCAAATGTTTCATCTAAGAGAACAAATGTAATACCAATAATAGAAGATGCAAGGAAACCAAGAAGTTATTTCGCAATATATGATAAAATGGATCTAGTATATTGCGATATCGCCCAACCTGATCAAACAAGTATTGCGATTGAGAATTGTAAAATATATCTCAAGGAACGGAAACCAATGCTCCTTGTTATTAAGACTAGAAGTATTGATGTCACAATGTCCCCAAAGAGTGTAATATCTCAGGAGATTAGAAAACTAGAAAGTAACTCGTTTGAAATCAAACAAAAGATAGATCTTGAGCCTTTTGATAAGGATCA
The DNA here is from genome assembly GCA_025937665.1 of Nitrososphaeraceae archaeon. Classification (GTDB taxonomy): domain Archaea; phylum Thermoproteota; class Nitrososphaeria; order Nitrososphaerales; family Nitrososphaeraceae; genus TA-21. The sequence continues at coordinate 703 of JAICQW010000061.1, forward strand.
TGCAATGATAACTGCAATTTTTCATCCAAAATAGCGAATCTTATGGATTTGTACCCGACACTATCAGTTGAGCAGGTTTCCAGGATTTCCTTGCAAATGGTGGGATCTCATTTTTTTGAGAGTACCAATCCTTTACAAATCTTATTGTTTTCTTATCTGATGGATATCCACTTCCAATTTCTCCATATTGAACACGAATTTTGCTAATTTCTGTATCACGTATTACCTTAGCAATAATGGAAGCTCCTGATACTACTACGTTTAACCTATCTGCATGGTGCATGGAAACTATTTTTGTATGATGTTGACCAAGGAAACCACGGATAGTTCTTTGATATCTGAACGGATTAATATCACATGAATCAACATATGTCTTGTCAGATTTCATATTCCCAATAGCAATGGCCATAGCCTCGGCCTCAAGAAGATTTAGATTTTTCTTAAAGACGTGGAAATCTATGTCTTCAATGCCTATCCTACATATGCAAATTGATTCTGCTATGTTTATAATCTGACCAAAAAGACTCTGTCTTTTTCTTGGGGAGAGCAATTTTGAATCTTTAATTCCAGACTCAGTCAATTCTGAAATGGATTTTTTGGACACGCTGATTGCTGCTACGATGATTGGACCTAGTAAAGATCCCCTACCTGCTTCATCTACACCACATATGATGTTTTTATTACGAGCGAACTCTAATCCCTTGATCCCAAATCAAGATATTGTTGCTATTTTATCCTTACCCCAAAATCATGATATATTAGGAGCCAAAAGTTATCTTAATACCTACTAAGATTGCAACACGATGTTTCTCAGATTAAAGAAGGAAAAACAATGCTCCTAGTTCCTAGTTTATCACTTACTGACAACGTACCACCAAAAAATCCTGCGTTCTTCAATCCGAATGCAAAATGGAATAGGGATATCTCTATGCTAGTTTACAGAATACAAGCTTCTACGAAATATAATAAAACCTTCGCTGACTCAATATGTGGTGTAGGCGCAAGAGGATTAAGGGCTTCAGTTGAAGTACCGAAGATTGATACGGTTTATTTGAACGATCTAAATCCAATCGCAATAGAGCTTGCCAAGGAAAGCGCAAAATTAAACCAAGTAGAGAGTAAGTGTCTTTTTGATTCTAACGATGTTTGCAAATTCTTAAATTTTGAAGAACGCGATTTTCGAAAATTTGATATTATCGATCTGGATCCATTTGGAAGTCCATCCCCATATGTTGATTGTGTTCTAAGATCAGTAAGTAATCATGGATTGATATCAATTACAGCAACAGACACTGCAGTTTTGTGTGGAGTTTATCCAAAAGTATGTTTTCGAAAGTATTATGGATTTCCAATAAGATCCGAATATTCCAATGAAATTGGAATAAGACTTTTAGTCTCTTTTATAGCACTAACTGCATCAAGATTTGACATATCAATTATCCCATACTTCTGTCATAGTAATCTTCATTATATGAGGGTGTATCTAAAGGTTGAATTTGGAAACTCACTTGCGAATTCTGTTTTCGAAAAAATAGGATTTCTCAAACATTGTCAGAATTGTAAACATAGGGGGGTTGAAAATCTTCGTGAGCAAAACTTGATTTGCGAAGTATGCAACAAAAAATGTAATCTAGCAGGACCACTTTGGATTGATTCTCTTTTTTATTCTGAATTTGTTAAAGCAATGTCAGGCGAATTGGAAAATGGTGAAAATAATGCAATGCCTGTCAATGAATTCAATAGACTAAAGAAAATGATCCAAATTTGCACCAATGAGCTAGCAATTCCTTCATATTTTGAAACAGATACAATTGCGTCAATGGCAAGAAAAAGTTCCATTTCGCTCGATAAAGTGATTAGTATTCTATCAAGCAATGGGTATGAAGTCTCTAAAACAATCATGAATGATAAGGGGTTCAGGACCAATGCAACTTCAAAGGAAATAGTAAATCTCCTTTACAAATAAATAGCAATTCATAGAAATAAGGATGTTAAGGAACTATGATAAGAGTATTCAGATTAATCAATATAATTCTAGAAGGGGTTAAAGCGTGAAATTACAAGTTAAAAATCTATCTAAAAGGTTTAAAACATCTAGTTCGAAGAATAGTGAATACGTTACTGCCATTGAAAATATCAACCTTACGATTAACGATGGTGAATTTGTGTGTATAACAGGACCATCTGGATGCGGAAAATCTACTTTACTTAACATACTTGCAGGACTTGATAAACCATCTGAAGGAGAAATCATTCTTAATGGTCATGAGGTTGATGGAACAGGACCTGATAGAATAATGGTCTTCCAAGAGAACGCTTTGTTTCCTTGGCTTAAAGTAATAGAAAATGTCGAATTTGGATTAAAAATAGCTGGTTTACAAAAGGATAAGAGACGTCAGATAGCCCTTGCACATCTTGAAACAATGCAGCTGACAAAATTTGCTGATTCATATGTGTATCAGTTATCTGGGGGTATGAAACAGAGAGTATCCCTGGCTAGAGCACTTGTCATGGATCCCGAAATATTACTTATGGACGAACCATTTGCCTCACTGGATTCCCAAACCCGAGACTTACTATCGGTGGAATTGCAACTTATCTGGTCCAAGACCAGAAAAAATATTATTTTTGTTACTCACAACATAATGGAATCTGTGTGCCTTGGGGATAGGGTTTTTGTATTCACCAACAGACCAGGGAAGATCAAAAGAGAAATCACTATTAAACATAGAAGGCCAAGACTAACGGAAGATGACGAACTAAAACCCTATTACAGGGAAGTGTTGGGAGAACTGCGAAATGAAATCAGTGCTGCACGCAAACAAAAAGCTGATTAATTTTTCTTTAGTCTCTTGACAAGTTCCAGACCATCCTCAAAACTATTAGGAGAGCACAAAAGAACCTTGTTCGTCAAATTTCCTGCCTCATGGATGAACTTCTCTGGATCGTTTACATAGGAACTCCAGTCCAAACCGATATTCTTTGCGGAGACTTCATTCTTCTTTGATGGACACATGATACATGGTATTACATCGATGCCGAACGGTTTAGACATATCAACGATTGCCTTCAAATTTTCTATCGAACTTATGGATTGTGTTACAAAAGCACGAGGTCTTGCTTCAAGTTTGTTTTTGATTCTTGTGCTATTTTCTATCCTGTTAGGAAATGACAAATCTAGTTTAATGAAGTTATTAAAATTATGAGCTGACAGAGTTTTGATAATCTTTGTTGGTGGGATATCAATGATTTTATTTCCAACGACTGGTTCATCACCCCGAAGAATAAGGATACTATAGACTCCTGTTATGATAGAATCCGTGACAAATTGCAATACAGAAATGAGGTTCTTGTCATAAAGTCTGCAGGTACAGCTTATTGGTTTTGATATCCCCATCTTCTTTAACATGGAAACGATAATCAAACTTGAAACTCTGGGAATACCAAGTACATTATCTGTCAAATGTATCCCATCAACAAATTCTGATATACGTTTAGTCCTTGATAAGAAAAGATCAATATTCTTGTTGATGGTCTTATTATCAAAATAATTGTTGGAAAGAACTTTTGGAGGGTTCATTTCATAAATAACTTTAATATCCACCATTATCCCTCAATATTTATCATAATTAAATCCTTAATTTATAATCTTAAAGTTTCAATGTGCATCAAATACCCAAAAATTTCAATTTTTAGGTTTTATTATTTGGTTTGTGATCAATTTCCAGGATGATTTTTGCTTGTATGATGTCAAAGTAATCAAGAATTTATTATCTCCGTACATGAGCAAACAAGCAATTTTTCCATCACCGACGGATGAATTCAAATTTTCCGCAGTTATGATTACAATTCATTTCACAAATAAGGATCCCCGCGTGATCTTGATAAAAAGAACTAAACTTGTTAAGGATCATGCAGGTGAAATTTCTTTTCCTGGAGGTAATTTTATGAAAGAGGATATTGAAATGCTAGAAACCGCCATAAGAGAAATGAGAGAGGAAGTTGGAATCCAGATAGAAAAAGAGTGGATTATAGGCCACTTGAAGGCAGAAAGGACACTGAGTTCACGCTACATAATATACCCTTATGTCGTGTTAATAGACAGCATACCCAGAATTACTGATACCAATTATGAGGTAGAAAAAATAATAGATGCGCCTCTAATCCCGTTGCTTAAAAGTAGGGAAAATGACATTGAGCATGAGAAAGAATTTTCGATTTCCGGGTTACCTAAATTCACGTATAATGATGAAATTATCTGGGGAGCTACGGCCAGAATCCTTGATCAACTTGCCAAACCTTTCTCACAAGGAATACATTCTTGAAACGTGAAATACTTCAAAGAATACTAGAATCGTTCTGGTACTGAAATTGATATCATTTTGTCTCAGTAAGCGTGTACATCGGACTTGTGTTTTCTTAAACTTCTGAATGTACCAAATTTTACATCGCATTTGTCACATTTCCATAGGTTTACTTTAGCCTGACTGTAAAATGTATAAGATTCATTTCCGCTCTCATACTTACCTGTAGTTGTGTTATAATTCACTGGATTGTAGTTAATTTTATATTTAATTCTTGATACGTTTATTTTCAATTTCCAAGCTATTGAATTCTGTATTTAAAAAAAGTAAAGTCAATTGAACATATAGGAATCTATCAACCTTATTTAACAAACTCTGGATTAACAAAACTAATATCTCGTATAAAAAAAGTATCAGTGTGTATTTTGAGAACCTGAGAGAGTATTTGGTGGCTCTTGAGAAGGCAGGGCAGTTGAAGAGAATAAGAACACAGGTTTCAGTGGATTTAGAGATCGCAGAAATTCTTCGTAGAGTAATGTATGAGAACGATGGTCCTGCAATCTTGTTTGAGAATGTAGAAGGTTATGATATTCCTGTACTCGGTAACGCATTTGGTTCATTGAGGAGATTGAAAATGGCTCTTGATATGGAAAATTTTGAAGATATTGGAGAGCGGGTGACCGCATTAACAAGGTTAAAAATGCCTCATGGCTTGCTGAATAAATTTAAAATGCTTCCAAAACTTTCGGAAATTTCTGATTACGGGCCAAAAAGTACCGGTTCTGGTCCCGTCACAGAAATTATAGAAATGAATAATCCAACATTAGATAACTTACCCGTACTAAAATCATTTCCAAATGATTCTGGTAGATTTATCACGTTTGGAATTACAGTTACAAAGAATCCTGAAACAGAGGTTCGAAATATGGGGGTGTACAGGTTACAAGTTATCGGTCGCAAAAAGGCCATAATGCACTGGCAAATTCACAAGAGAGGCGCACTTCACTTTCAAATAAACAAGGAAAAAATGCAAAAAACAGAAGTTGCCATAGTGATCGGAGCTGATCCTGCAACTGTCTTCAGTGCTATTGCACCTGTTCCAGAAGGATTAGATAAATTTCTATTTGCTGGATTGACCCGTAAAAAAGGGGTAGACCTAGTAAAATGCAAAACTGTGGGCGTAGAGGTTCCTGCATCAGCAGAAATTGTATTGGAGGGCTATGTTGATCCTGCAGAACTTAACACAGAAGGTCCATTTGGAGATCATACCGGTTACTACACTCCACCTGAACCCTATCCCACGTTTACCCTTACTGGTATTATGATGAGGAAAAAACCAATTTATCTCACGACGGTTGTAGGAAAACCAATACTCGAGGACGCATACATTGGCAAAGTTATTGAACGAGCATTCCTTCCATTGGTAAGGCTCTTCCAACCAGAAGTAGTTGATTTTTCAATGCCTCCGGCAGGTTGGTTTCAAGGAATGGCGATAGTATCAATAAAGAAAAGATATCCGGGACAGGCTAAAAAGGTCATGATGGGACTCTGGGGCATGGGACAACTCTCACTGACAAAGATCTTGATTGTAGTGGATCATGATATTAACGTGCACGATATGAATGATGTCATTTGGGCGGTGACAACTAGATCTGATCCAAAGAGAGATACGATTCTAATCGAGAATGCACCAACGGATACACTGGACCCTGCTTCGCCCCTATTAAATCTCGGTTCAAAGATGGGAATTGATGCAACTAAAAAAACAAGAGAAGAAGGTTATGAGCGACCGGTACAGGAAGAAGCAGTTCCTGATGAAGGTACTATTAGATTAGTAACAAGTAAATGGAATGAATATGGATTAGGCCAACAAAACACGATATGATAAATATATCTTTATCAAGTGATAAATAATGAAATTCATACATAGCGGTAAAGTGAAAGATGTATATGAATTAAATGAAGAAAATTTGCTATTTCATTTTACAGATAGGGTCTCAGCATATGATGTTCCAATGGTTACTGATATAAAGGGAAAAGGGGACATCCTATGCAAATTTGCAGAACTCTGGTTTAACCATTTAGATACTAAAAATCACATGGTTAGATTAGATGCAAAAGATAAAATGGTTGTAAGGAAACTTTCAATGATCCCTCTTGAATGTGTTGTTAGAGGATATATGTATGGGAGCCTATTTGAAAGGTATACTGTAGCAAAGAACATTATGGGACTAGATCCTGATCTAAAACTTGCGTCAAGAATGCGGGAGCCAGTTTTTGATCCTACAACCAAATCACAAATTCATGATGTGCCTATTTCAGAGGCTCAAATCCTCCAAAAAGAAATCCTGACCAATAATGAATTGAATTATTTAAAAAATACTTCAATAAGTCTGTACAATCAAATGTCCATAATATCAGATAAAGCGGGATTCATTATGGCAGATGTAAAATTTGAGTTTGGTAAAGACCCAAAATCAGACGAAATTATTCTGGCTGATTCTCTTGGTCCTGATGAGTTCAGGATGTGGGCTAAAGAGTCCTACAAAGTTGGAGAGGAGCAAGTCAGTTATGATAAACAGTTTCTTAGGGATTGGCTAATCAAGGTCGGATTTAGAGACAAAGTAAAAATGTCCAAGGAAGGAGACAAACCCATACCTCCCGAGCTTCCTTCCGCTGTGGTAGAAGAACTATTAAAAAGGTATTCACATGTCTATGAAACTATATCAAAGAAATTAATCTAGATTAGAGTTTCCACAATTTCCAGAGTGCTTTTTGACGAACTAAAAAAATACGTTCGGCTCATTCCACGCTAATCCTCATTACCCCCTTCGTTTCTGCACTAGTCAGTAAATTTACAAGGTTTCTTGGAATATCAAACGCAGATTTATCACATGAAATAGCTAAAGTTCTAGAATCCACGTAATTTGATTTCCTCAATACTATGTCATGACCATGTGAAATTTCCAAAGAATTGCTCCCGTAACCTGACAATTCAAATTCAATTGGCTCTACAACAATTGATATTTTTACGAGAGTACCACTTGTCTTCAACCTATTTTTCATTGAAGAATTCAAATCGTTACACGCTTTGTTGGCTGAAACACCTAAAATGCAATCACCATTCTTCGTTAAATCGGGAGCCTTTGTTATTTCAATAGTTCTAGAGTGAAGCGAAAGTACATTCCTGTGGCCTTGAAACTTTATTTCTTCTTCCAATCTTTGTACTGACTTTTAAAAAAATTACGTGACAATTTAAAGTATGATACTAAGGTAAATTTAAATTAACGAATGCAAACAAGTTAGAGCTGATTTGTTACCTGCAGCAGCTGGTTATGATAGAGCAATTACGGTATTTTCGCCTGACGGGAGATTATACCAAGTAGAATACGCCATAGAGACTGTAAGAAGAGGAACCCTAGCGGTTGGACTCAAAAGCAAGGACGGTGTAGTATTAGCAGTAGAAGAAAAAGCTAGGAAATTACAAGTTTCTGATGTCACTCAAAAAATATTTCAAATAGATGATCATATAGGGGTAGCAGCAGCAGGATACATTCCTGATGCGAGAACTCAAGTTGATCATGCAAGATTTTTCGCTCAAAGTAATAGACTGATATACGATGAACCGGTAGACGTTGAAGGAGTAGCGAAAAATCTCGCGGATATGGCACAGCAATTTACACAGTACGCTGGAGTAAGGCCATATGGTGTTGCGTTAATCCTTGCGGGTGTTGACAAGAATGGCGCATCACTATTTCAAACCGATCCGAGCGGTACCTACATTGGATATGACGCTGTTGCTATAGGCAATGGCAGTGATCAAGTAAATGAATTTCTCGAAAAAAACTATCATGCTGATATAAGTATGGAAGATGCAAGTAGTCTAGCGTTGGAATCAATTTACCTGGTTAGTGAAGAAAAGACTGGGACCAGACATATTAAAATGGCGCAAATTGATAGCAAAACGAAGAGAATGAAGCGAATTGAAAATAATGAAATTGATGGCTATGCTTCAAAGTCAAAAGAGAACGCCAGTAAAAGGACTCCTCCTCAATAATCTTTAATTTTTCTTAACCCAATTTCAATTAATATTGATTTAAATATTCAAGAACTGCTGTGAATTTTGTGACAGTTAAAACTGGCTCTCCTGCACCAGACCTTCAAGTTAGTGAATGGGTACAAGGAGGTCCAATTAACCTGAAAGATTATCAGGGTAAAGTAATTGTTGTGGAAGTTTTCCAAGTAAATTGTCCAGGGTGTTTCATTTACGGAATACCTGAAGCAATTGACAATTATAACAAATACAAAAATGACGGGGTTATTATATTGGGACTTGCCACCGCATTTGAGGACTTTGATAAGAACACAGTTGAAAATTTAAGATTGCTATTAAATGAAAAGAAGGTCATTGGTGAAACCCTTACTACTCTTACATATCAAAGTAAGTTACTAGATGAAGGAAT
>JAICQW010000286.1 GCA_025937665.1 Nitrososphaeraceae archaeon
AGATTTTCTCTCATACCATTCACAAAATCCTGCCGCCTTTTTTACAGACTCTTTACGAGCAAGATCTTCAATTAAAAAAGCAACTGTTAGAGGGAGTAATCTTCTGCTACCTCCAACTTCATTGTTGATAATTTCCATCACTTTGCTTGCAGTTTCTTGTGGCTTTTCTAAAAACTCATCATAATTATTAGCAGTTGCATCAAACCACTTTCTTTTGTTCAGAATTTGTATACCATAATGTTTTGGTGGACCACAAAATGATTTAAACCACTTATCTGGGGTTAATTTATCAATTTCACCTAGTATTTTGCTTAATGATGTCTCATCAGAATATATAATTAAATTGTGTCGATGTCGAATTTTTTCATAATTTTTAATCCATTTGTCAACAGCATCTGTTACAATTGATGCCAAAGTAGTGTGGTCGTTTGCAGCGATCTGGGTTGCCTTTGCATGAAGTTTTTCATCAAAATCCCTAACAAATAAGTCTTTTACCATAATGTTTTCGTAATGACTAATTATTCTTTACCCTTATTAAAGATATCTAGATATCTAAAATGGATACAATTATATATTAGATATCTAGATATCTTAATGATGATGACAAACGTTAAAATCAAAAACCAGACCATCAGCGTTGATGGGCAGACAATATTCTATCGCGAGGCTGGAAACAAAGACAAGATGCCAACCATCTTATTGCTTCACGGATTCCCTACATCGTCACACATGTTTCGGAACCTAATTCCTGCTTTAGCAGACAAATTCCATTTGATTGCCCCTGATTATCCTGGATTTGGAAATAGCTCTATGCCTGCAGTCGATGAGTTCCAGTATACATTTGACCATTTGGCTGAGATCGTAGACAAATTCACAGAGCTGATGGGATTAGAAAAATATAGTATGTATGTCATGGACTATGGTGCACCAATAGGATATCGTCTTGCAGTCAAACATTCAGAGAGGATTGAAGCCTTGATAGTACAGAATGGAAATGCCTATGATGAAGGTTTAAGAGAATTTTGGCAACCGCTAAAGGCCTATTGGCATGAGCCAAATGAGAAGAATAAGGAAGCTCTGATAAAATTTTTGACTTTAGAATCTACTAAATGGCAATATACACATGGAACAAGGAATGAAAATGAAATCAGTCCTGACAATTGGCTTCTTGATCAGTCGCTACTGGATCGTCCAGGCAACAAAGAGATTCAGCTCCAATTGTTCTACGATTACAAGTCGAATCCTCCGCTATATCCTCAATGGCAAGAGTATTTTAGAAAATATCAACCACCAACACTTGTAGTTTGGGGCAGAAATGATTTCATATTCCCTAAAGAGGGGGCAATTCCATATCAACGCGATCTAAAGAACATAGAAGTGCACTTATTGAATACTGGACATTTCGCATTAGAGGAAGAAGGTGAACTAATCGCTGAGTTGATTTCCCGTTTCCTTATAACTACAGGACATACTATGCCAGAGTATAGTTATTACATTCCTAAAAAGACATAAAACCAAAAGAACAAGACCATTAATGCAATTGATTCTGAGATTCTTTATTACTTCTCCCTCTGGGGGTAAAAATACTTTCAACATGTCACTATGTGACAGCGTCACATAGTATAAACTAATTCCACTCATGGTTATATATGCACAGGAATATCGATTATATTTTCTCTGAATATTGTGCTGAGCTTTAGTCGAATTTGCTCTTGATCTTGTTGATTCTTTTCCTCTACCATTTTTTGTAACAGCGAACAATTCTGCATTTTTGATTATGTATAAATAACATCATACTAATGGATTCATTCCAAAAATAAAATATACTCATATCATATATGCATGTATAGAAATAAAAAAGCTCTTTTCATTGGAGTCCTCTAAAAGTAAACAAAAATAATGACATATGGCATTATCTTATTAGTAAATATGCAAGTAGGACTGAGGTTGCCGCAAACCGGAACAAATCTGGCAACAAAAGAAAATATCATTTACCTTGCAAAACAAGCCGAGAATGCGGGATTCAATTCTTTATGGGTTTTAGAAAGACTGATCTGGCCTATTACTCCACAGGATAAATATCCTGGAACTATA
>JAICQW010000062.1 GCA_025937665.1 Nitrososphaeraceae archaeon
GGCCAGATTCATGTTAGCAACTTATATGCTAGCCATTGGTAAAACGATAGAAGATGTAATTGATATTTTTAAGAATTCTCCGGATTATAATGAAAAAGTAACCAGGTATCAAGTAGAACATCTGGCAGGAAAAAAAGGAAGTCATACAAAATATTCTATACCTTCTTGCGACCGATTGCGTAGTGAAGATCTATGCTTTGCAATCAAAGAGTGTGAGAACCTTATAAATCCAATTCAGTTTGGAAGAAGGAAAATAAGATAGTTGAATCAAATTCAATACACGGAAGAAAATATTAGCTTTCTGAAAAATGTATTTAGAAAATATTATTTTGAAAACAACCATTTCCCTTACCTGTATTCAATTGAAAAAAGAGAATTTGGATACAGAAAATTTGATTCCTTAGTAGTCAGACATTTATCATTCAATAATGTGGGAGAACTTGTCGCAGAGCTAATGAGAAATGTTCCCTTGGATGTTTACTATTCAAACGCCTATTATGGATTGCCTTCAAACCCAATCAACGAAAAGCAGTGGGAAGGAGCCGATCTCATCTTTGATATAGATATCAAAGATCTGGATCTTCCATGTATTCATGAACATACGTACTACATTTGTAATGTATGTGGGTATGTAAACTCAGAGCGTACACTGTGCGTTAACTGTAAGAAGGGAAAGACCTATGATATTTCTATACCTTGCAAAAGATGTTTCATAGCTATAAAAAAGGAAGCTGCAAAGTTACTTGATTTTATATACTGTGACCTTGGAATAAAAGAGAAATTCGTAGAGATATTTTTCTCTGGAAATGCGGGATTTCACTTTCATATAAACGATCCTAGTATAAGAATCTTGGACTCTAACGCAAGGGCAAACGTTACTGATTATATTCTTGGAAATGGATTCATGTGCGAAAGCATAGGTGTGCGTAAATATCGCAATGGCTTTGTTATAAAGTTACCAAAAAGTGGTATAATAACAGGCTGGAGACAGAAAATCGCCTCTAACTTGGGAATAAATCAAAAATCTGAACTAAAGCTTAAGAATATTGTGGAAGCGAGTGGTGGATACGAAGGATTTAGAAATGAACTTAACAAGATGACAAGGAAAAACGGAGTTCCTATAGACGGTCAAGTTACCAACGACATCCACAGAGTTTTTAGATTGCCCGGTAGTATTAACGGCAAAAGCGGATTAACTAAAGCTAAATGCGACGATCTGGAATCGTTTAACCCTGGTAACGACGCATGCATGTTGAGTGACTCTGAGGTGTATGTGAATCTTAAGACCAAGGTGAAAATTAACTTGAAAAATAATACTTTCAGATTAGATGATGCTTTAGAAAAGGTCCCTTCTTATGTTGCAGCATATCTTATATGTAAGGGACTGGCCTCAATTTCAAATGCTCAATAATCGAGGCATAGACAAAGGATAAAAACAAGATTAAAGATCTCATTTTCAGAATTTGTTGTCTGAAAAGTATGATTATTATTATCGATCATGATTATTAACAAGTCAGAATTTGGCGGTACTTGTTGTTGACAACGGTTCTCCGTATGTCAAAGATATTACTTCATGTTTGGATAACCTAAGACAAGTCTATGACCTGAAGAGGTATGATGAAGAATTTTTACTTTCGAACTATCAGAAAGTAATACTGTCAGGACGTCGTAAGAATAAAAAAGAAATTAATTCGACAAATTCAAAAATTATTAAAACTTGTTATGCTAATGAGACTCCACTTTTAGGTATCTGTTATGGTGCAGAAATCATAGCTCTTACCTTCGGCGGTTCATTGCATAGGACTGACCTTATCCAGGGTTTTAGAAGAATCAATGTTGAAAAACAAACCAAACTATTAGAAAAGGCTCACTGTGATGTATATGAAAGTCACTCATATGCTATTTCACATTTGCCAGAAAATTTCATATGCATTGCAAGTTCTGATACTTCAAAACATGAAATAATTTGCCACAACTCAAAAAAAATTTTTGGCACCCAATTTCATCCAGAAAAAAGTGGAGAATGTGGCACTGATTTGATCCGTAATTTTGTTAATTTGTGACAAGAATTTTATTTTCCCTCCTACTAATCCTGTACGTTGAAATTAGATAATGAACATACTCTTATCCTTCCATTAGTGGAAAGTAAGGAAGATGAAATTTGTCTTCCGCTAGCATTAAACGTAATTTTGACCTACTGGGGTGAATATAACCTCGTTAAGGAAGCCAAGGAAAGGGCACGAAAGTATGATGATGCTAAAGGCTCAATTTTTATCGAGGGATTTGAACTTGCTGAAAATCGAGGCTACCTGGTTAGCATATTTCGGGGAAATATTCAAGGATTAAAGAAAAAGATAGATCAGGGTATTCCATCTATCATTATAATGCCTGGATTAAACGATACTATACAGCATGCAACAGTTATTTCTGGATACGATCCTGAAGAAAACAGAATAATTACTTATGTTCCTGAACCAGACACGGTGGGATCCATACCAGAAAAAAAATTCATAGAATTATGGGAACAGGATGGATTCTTAACCATCACTATCGTTCCTGGGGATATGAAAGATATTAATGATAAGGAAAATCATACGGATCAATCTTACAGGATGTGTTTTGAAGCTGAACGGTTACTATTGACAGGTAAGACAAAAGAAGCAATTGAAAAATTAAAGAGTGCCGCTGATACTAACAAAGGTAATGAACTCGCGTTGGATATGTTGGGCTCTATTTATAATGAACTAAAATCTGATGAAGCAAAGAATTATTTTGAAGCCTCAATTAAAGTGAACCCAAAATTTTATCTGTCTTATAGGGGAATTGGGAATTATTATCTCAGAAAGGAAGAATATCTTTTAGCTGAAAAATCTTACTCATCTGCAATTTCGATTAATCCTAATCGATTTGGTCCTATCTATAAGAATAGAGGAATTGTTAGATTAAAATTAGATAACAAGGAAGGTGCAATTTCAGATCTAAACATGTATCTGGATCAATGTCCACAAGCAAATGATAAAAACAATATTGAATTGGCCATAAAAGACCTTTCATCTAAAAAACCATGATGAATTGTGCACGCAATAGACGCGCGGTGGATTTTATCGCTAACCAATTAGCACTTTTTCAAAATTGACATTAACGGAAACTAGATAAACGATCTTATAATTTCGAGAGCGTTGTTGATACCATCATATCTATCAGTAATTTTCTTTATTTTCTGAACGTTCTCTAAATACGATTTATCATCTAATATCCTATGAATTGCCTTAGCAATCTGAGGAGGACTTGTGGTTAAAGGCTCAAGTTTTATTCCAATTTTCAATCTCTCAATTTTTTCGGAATTGCCTAGCTGCTCGCCATGGTTTTGAATCGGAATTGAAACCACTGGTTTTCCATGCTCTATTGCATGAGATATTGCTTCATGACCAGCTCTAATTACAACTAAATCGCTTAATTGAAAGATTTCATCTCTTACCGGACACCATTCATAATACCGGCCTGTGGACGATAGTTTTTTTGGAATAATGCTGCCGTTTGGTTTGCCTTCAGAAATAATGTACTGTATCTCTTTTCTAAAGTACTTTGACGCACCTATTATGGTTGAAATCAAACTTAGACGCGTTTCGCGGGGACCACTTATGTGCACAAATATGATCGGTTTCTTTCTATCTAGATTTAAGGAATTAGTGACGTTATTAATTGCTTGATTATCCCCATGCCACTTGGATGTTGTAAACCCTATGTAATGCATTTTCTTTTTTACTGATTCTAAATTCCATATGTTATGTTCTGCAATTGTATAGGGAGGAGGTAGATCAGGTATCAATAATTTTTCAGCCATACTCCAAATATTTCCAAAAAATTCGCCGTTCAATTTTTCAAAAACTCTTGCTGCCCTAAATTCTCTGATTCTAGGTGATAGTAAAAGCTTTATCTGATTAAGTATAACTATTGAGGGTATACCTAAAATTCTTGATGATACTAGCGGAGATAACCTTGAATCTGAAACAACGACATTTGGATCGAATGTAGAAATGTTTCTTGTTTCTAGAGCAACATGTCTCGCAAAGTTAGTAAACCAGAGCGGAATATTTGCAATACTGTTTTTTACCGAAAATCCTCCATTATTCCATGCAAATTCTATAGGAGGGACTCTTACACACTGATAACCGTGATTATTAATGTAAGATACTGCCTCACCGAATGAAGAAAATTTCATGATGATATTATCTTGCTTCAAATGTTCGGAAATAGAGATCAATCTACTGGCATGACCTAGTCCAACACCATATGGAGCTAAATATGCCTTCACCATAATTTTCAATATTTACACTTCATTATATATTGAATAGCCTACTTGAGTCACGGATATCAGGAACGAATTAATCATGAAAGTTTTCATTACAAAGTAATTTGATATTTATGGATACTCCAATTCTCAAATTATTTTGTCATTTTCAGCATGTATTTCTCTGTTTGGTAATTTTTCCCTGAATACCATTGTGTGAAATTTGTATAGCTTTGAATCAGGTAATTTCCAGGCGTCTACAGGTGCTCCTGCTTTGTAACATAAGTTCGTAAGATACTCACTAATGGTCCACCTTTGTTCGACAGGAACTTGGGGCAAAAACAAGCCTGAACCAAAATTACTCTCCAGGATCAGACCATCTCTTCCAATGACTATTTCAGTAGGAAACGCTTGAGTATTGACGATTTTGATTGGTATTGGTTTGGTTAACACAGAGACTTCAAAAATTATTTTATCCAATTCTTCTTGACCTAGAGCAATGAAACGAGGATCTTCTGTAGCAGCGTTAATTGCAGCGGCTACTACTGTATCATGGATATTCCATGATGGAACAGTGTACCCAATGCAGCCACGAAGATTTTTTTTACTGTTACTACTGTCAAGTTGATAAAGTGTTACAAAGATTCCTGCCTTCTTGTTACTCTTGTTGGTAGAGTTTATTATTTTACCATTCATCAAGTATGATTCAACAGCTGTTCTTGCGAGTCTAACAAGTTCAGTGCCTTCCTCGAGGGTTAAATCAGAGTTCAATTCTTGATTGACTATAAAGAACTAAAAAAAATAAAACTAATCATGTAGCAATTCATCACCGTAAATGAGTTTCATCTCATCAAATGTCAGTTTTCTTCCACTTGACATCTTCTTCAAAGCAGCCTCTTTAGCCAAATTCAACAATTCCATGTTTTCTTTATTCCGGCGCATCCTTTCTTGAGAATTATCATATTTGTATTCCCGTTTATCACCGCCGGCTCCTGACCTTGTTCTATAGCTAGCTTGTCTTGCTCGTCTATATTCAATTGCATTTAGCTGTGTATTTACCATCTCAAGTTTAGCTTCCGCTTCTCTTAATTCGCTTCTGGCTTTTCTTCTTTCTTCATATAGGCTTTCCCTCTGGTTAAGTAATTTGTCCAAATTACCCTTCAACTTACCTATCTTGTCTCCTAATTCTGATTTTTGATGAAAAATGGCGTTAATCTTAATTTTTAATTTATCATATTGGACAGAGATCGATCTATAGTCATCTTCTTTTTTATGAATTATCTTTAGCGAGTGTAATCTCGTAGCCATTTCTTTCGAGCGGGATACTAATCTTCGCTCTTCATCTTTAGTTAGTTTTTTTGTTTGAATGTCTCTTTCTATTTGATCAAGATTTTTTGCTAGATTCATCATATCAAACCTTTCTTTTCGCAACTTGTGTCCTATCGTGTCGTTGGCCTTTTCATCGAGATTCTTCATCTTATTCCGAATTTCCATTAAATTATTTTTAAGCTCTAAGAATTTTGAGTATTCTGATTCCTTAATCTCATTTATCTTCTTCAGCTGAGTTCTGAGTTCTTCCAGATCCATTCTCTGCTTATCTATTTCAACCTTGGTGGATTCAATCGATTGATTGAGTGATTCTACCTTTTCTTCGCCAGTTTTTTGTTCTACAAGAAGTGTTTTCTTAAATTTAGTCAAGGTATTCAAATTCGAATCAACGTATTTGTTAGATCCCTCAACATTATTCCCATCCCTATCAATATTCGCAACTATGGACGACTTGTTATTTCCGTCTGTGCTATGCTCTTTTAACACTTCTATCGTGTTTTTAAAATATTCAAAATATATCTTTTATCATTAAGGAAAGTTCCAAAGTGGATATATCTTTATATTTGATAAGTGACCATTAAAATCAGTCTATTATGGATGAGTTTGAAAAAGAATTTCCCGATTTTGATTGGAAAAACACACCTGCTTACAAACATCCTGGAGGAAAAGACTGTCCTTGCCCAAAACACGAGTATATCAGAGAACAAATTAACATAGCGAAGAATATTTCTGCAAACAAAGAAACTAATAATAAACATAGGGCACAAATTACGTTAAAGTTTTGTCCCGATCATTATGATGTATATTTTGATGAAGTAATTCCTTCGATGCCTCTGAAATATAGATTGATGACAAAATTCGCATTAAAAATAAAGGCAATTCTTATACAAAAATTGTCTTACATGCAGTCTGATCAATGCTTTTATTGTAAGTTTGGCTCAGGGGGATTTGACCGAAAAACCGAACTTCCACCTATTTGATATTAATTTTACTGAATCTTGGAAGACATTTACTATCCAATTTGAACTGAGGCTTAACCCAAAACCTAGTATATTTCTTAGAGGTATTGAAAGATAAGGGATTGGAGTTTTGGTTTCAGAGTAGTATCCCTCATAAAATGCGTTTTCTATTACCTTATACTTTCCCACATCCAAGCAAAGTAAACTTCCAAGAAATGAGCCTATATCCATACTTTTTGCAAAAACTGAATCATTTTTCTTTATAAACGCAAGATCCGTTCTTAGTACCTTACTTGTGGAACCTACCAGAAAATTTTGGGATTTGTTATCAGTGAATGAGTAACCTGATTTGTGAAGTCTTCCTGTAATAATTCCTGCAGCAAATGCTAGTGAAAAGGTGCTCCCATTGGAAAGCACTTCAAGAAGGTTTCCACCAGGAACAAATTCTTCGATTAGAACATTGTCAGAAATTGAAATTAGAGATGGTGTGGTGATTCCCATTGATCGTAATTTTTCTCTCATTTCAAACCCTTCGTTTGATGTCGTTTTGTTACCAAGTTCAGGTGGTGTTGATGGATGTGCGAGAAGAATGGAAAGAATCGCATATGACATGACAATTAGATAATCATGCAGGTTTTTGCTCATCTTATTTCGTTTGACGACAACTTTTTTACCATCGATCTCTGCAATCGATATCTCTCGTTGCCAATTTACGAAATACAATATTATACAATTACTTCCAATGAATAAATAGATTATCGGCAGTTCGTAAAAAAGTGCAATCATTGGTTTCAAGACAAGTCACTTCAACTATCATAAATCGTGAAAATATTGATGGTGGACCGAGTGGGATTCGAACCCACGACCTCAGCAATGCCAATGCCGTATCCTACCGGACTAGACGATCGGCCCAATGATTTCGACTTAGAGCTACACATTAATATCTTTAGGTTAATTATGCTTTTATTACTGGACTCAAAGTTATCTTAAACTTGAATTTAGAATTAATTTATATCAAAATCTAAGATAAGGATTTAATAAAAATTATAATTAGCTGCGATTCTAAAATAAGGAGGTAGAATATTCCTGGAAACTTCTATTGGTGCTGTAATACGATACGATCCACCGACTTCTGTTAAGGAGCCTGAATTTCTAATACTAAAGAATAGAAGGGGTTCATGGGGTTTCCCGCAGGGACATAAAGAACATGGTGAAACTGAGCTTGATACACTAATTAGAGAAGTGAGAGAAGAAACCGGAATTAAATTTCTTAATGTAATGTCATTTATAGGAACCATAAGATATTCTTATATGAAGTTGAATGGTATAAGATCCCATAAGGAAGTCAAGTTCTATTTTGCGACTACTCCTACAAGAGATATAGTAATTTCTTATGAACATGCTTCTTACAGATGGGTTACGTTTCTTTCCGCACTTAATATTTTGGCACATAGACAGCTGAAATCAATTCTAATAAAGGGTCATCGAACGGGGTTGTATTGAATCATAGATATTGGTAACAGTATAGTAATAGATTTATACCCAAATACGTATTCGAATTTGAGGATTAGAGAAGATGTCAGACGGTAAACGTGTAGTGTTAACAGCAGACCGTAGCCTTATGACAAATTATAGAGGTAATTTTCTTTATGGGTTTATTGCATGCGGTCCGTATGAGCTAGTACCTGAATTTGTATTTGACAAGTTATTTTGTCCGAGTGTTGAAACCGATAAAAATACTGGACAAGTGAAGGTAGCACAATGTGGTCTTAGAAGAATAGAAAGTGCGTTATTGACGGAATACAAAAAAGATGACATTGCAATTGCACATCCTGAGATGCTGGAAAAAAGTATAGGCCCCAACACAACGGTGGTCGGAATCAATGTCATGGACCCACTGGGTATGGCACCAGTGACGACAACTATGTCTCCTGAAAAATTATCATACGTAGCCATGAAATTTAAGAAAATGTGCGCATCAGTAATTCAGCTGAAAAAGAAATATGGCTTTAAAGTTGTGGTTGGCGGAAATGGCTCTTGGGAACTTGCAAAGCCTGATAGAATGAAAATTCATGGAATTGATACGGTTGTAATTGGCGAAGCTGATGAGCTAGCATTAGATCTATTTCATGACCTTGAAGCTGGAGATGCGCCAGAATTACTTCATACATTTGTAAGAAATATTGAAAATATTCCTCCTATCCAAGGTCCTACAATAAACTCTCTTGTTGAAGCAATGAGAGGATGTGGAAGGGGTTGCGATTTTTGCGATGTAAACAAGCGATCTAAAAAAGATATCCCATTGGAAAGGCTGCAAGCAGAAGCAAGTATTAATTTGAAATACGGATTTGATTCTATTTGGCTTCAGTCTGATGAAATGTTGCTATATGGCTGTGATAACAAAGATTTCGTGCCAAATGCAGACGCTATTACTAATGTCTGGAAAGGACTAAAGTCAATTGGCGCTAATTTCGTAGGCACTACTCATATGACCTTATCTGCTGTAGCTTCTTCTCCTGATTTAATCAGAGATTTATCCAAAATAAATAACATGGATTCCAACGGAAGATGGCTAGCTACCAACCTGGGTGTAGAAACTGTTGCCCCCCGAATGGTCAAAAAACATCTTGGGGTAAAAACAAAACCATATCAACCTGAAGAATGGGGTGCAGTAGTGAGGGAAGGCTGCAGGATCTTGAATGAAAATCATTGGTTCCCTGCCTTGACACTAATAATTGGTTGGCCAGATGAAACACCAGATGAGACACAATAC
>JAICQW010000243.1 GCA_025937665.1 Nitrososphaeraceae archaeon
GGAGCAATAGTTTCAAACCTGTTTGGCGAGGAGGTCGATCAAGATATTAAGGATACACTTGGTGTGCCGATTCAAAGAATGTCAATTGGAGGTTTCGTCCAAGTTGGCTCAATGGTTGTTGCCACAAACGCTGGGGCCATTGTTCATCCAAACGCTAATGATGCGGAAATTAGCAGAATATCAGAAACACTCCAAATTGAGGCAGAACCTGCTACAGTCAATGGAGGATCGCCTTTTTTGTCATCAGGAATAATAGCCAACTTCAGCTCAGTGATAGTAGGTAGTTTGACAACTGGACCGGAACTGATAATGATTAGTAGGGCATTAAAGGTATGATACTTTTTACTCTTAATTTCACCTAAAGTATATGTTAGGATTTAGGCGTGATGAAGATAATGCATGATCATCTTTGGTAAAAAGGCTATCTATTTCAGATTTCTCAATTTGAATATTAATAGCGTTCGTTTCAGAAACCGACAGACTGAATCTATCCTCTAATAGAGACTTAACCCGTTGCACTTGGTCGTAAACCTGATCAGCATTAGAGGTTAGAGTGACTTCTAACAGCTTGCTCAAAAATTCTTGAGGTATTTTTCCACTGGGATCACTTAATATTCTAAATTCAATTTTATTAAATATCACTTCATTAGGAAGTTGAGGAAGCGCATTAGCGGTATAGAAAACTTGTACATCAACCAAATTTGCTTGTAATTCATTAATGGATCTTAATATTGATGCCTCTGGATTGTTAGGATCAGGGAATGCATTAATCATATTACCGCCGATAGGTAAGGTCATCAACACAAATCCCTCTGTTAAGTTCTTACTGTCAGTAACTAATGGAAGAATATCTCTACATGTGATCCCCATGGCGCTTTCAGCTTCAAGAACCTTGATGATTGAATTAGAAGATTTACCATCATTTGGTATGACATTCATAAATAATTTTATTGGGTATACTTGCTTGTTAAGGATGCTTATATCAGTATCGTAGTGTCCTGGTCTTACAGGACCTTCACTAGCAGTGACATTACCACACAAAAACTTTGGCGTATAGGTAACAGTCTTGACCGAGGAGTTTTGGTGTTCAGCTATATCGGGAAATTGAGACATTGATTTAGTATCTAAAAAACTACTATTATTTAGCGGGACAGTCGAATTTGAATGAGAGCTAATCGTTGTATCATTAGCTTGACCAAACGTAATCACATTCTCGTTTTGGACTGATAATAAGAATGACGTCATTAAAACAAAGGTCAGAGTTAGCTCAATCTTATTCAAACTGCAATTTTTATTGAAAAGTCACTAATATATGCTATATAGAAAATTATAGAATTAGTTGCACTTTTGATAAGAATCTTTTTGTAAAGGGGGTTTTATCATAATATGATAGTGTCAATCAATGAAGAATAATAGATTCTTTAACCGAGACGTTGTTTCCATTAAGGATTTTCAAAGAGATGACCTAGAATACTTGTTTAAAAAAACCGACGAGATGAAGAAACTTAGTCCTAAAGAAAAAGATGAATTGGGAAAAGCCAGAATAATGGGATATCTGTTTTATGAGCCAAGTACTCGCACTAGAATGAGTTTTGAGGCAGCAATGGCGTCAATAGGCGGTAGTTCTATTGGGATATCCGATCTGAAATCATCTTCAATTGAAAAAGGTGAGAGTCTGCAAGATACAGTACGGGTAATGGATCTTTATTCAGATATCATAATCCTTCGACACCAACTTGACGGGTCAAGTAAATTTGCCGCAGAGATTTCTGATCATCCGATAATTAATGGAGGAAGTGGAAGTGAAGAACATCCAACACAAGCAATGCTTGATTTATACACTATGATGAGAGAAAAAAAGAAAATTGATGGATTAAAAATTTGCATTTTGGGCGACTTGAAATACGGACGAACCATTTACTCTTTATTGTACGGACTTTCAAATTATGATGTAGAAATCATTCTGGTTTCTCCACCCACACTGCAAATTAGACAAGAGTCTATCTATGGATTGAAAAATAAGATGAAAATTGTAGAATTGGTCGAGATGAGTGAAAAGGTGTTTCGGGATGCAGACATCTTATACGTTACGAGAATTCAAAAAGAAAGGTTTTCTGATCCTCAAGAATATGAAAAGGTTAAAGGAGCATATACAATTGATAGTAACATTCTGAAACAGTTTAAATCTGATATTGCTATCATGCATCCATTACCTAGGATAGACGAAATATCGCAAGATGTTGATAGTAAAACTAATGCGATCTACTTTAAGCAAGCCTCTTATGGTAAAGATCTAAGATCCGCACTTCTCGCTTTGATTTTAAATGAATCTCCTCTCTGAGAATTTTTGTCTAGCACGTGCTATTTTTTTGAAACTCGGTCATACTTTTAGTAACAAAATGAAAAATGAAATAAATCCTTTTTCAATCAATTGACGTATGTGAGCCATTTCTCGAATTTTTCAATCTCTCCATGTACTATTTGATAGTAAAGTCTTTTTAATTGTGTAGCAATTTTCCCTACCTTTCCATTAGCAATGATTATCTTATCGATTTCTCCTATTGATTTAATTTCAGCAGCTGTTCCGGTCAAGAATACCTCATCAGCATAATACAATTCATCTCGTGA
>JAICQW010000262.1 GCA_025937665.1 Nitrososphaeraceae archaeon
ACAAAACTGGACAGTAACTCTTACATTTGATGATCAGACAGACAAAGTTCAATTATTGATAATTCTTTACAAAAATGATAATGTCTATGTAGTATTTACGTCCAAAACTGAAGAGAATCTTTTCAATAATTTTTTAATACATGGAAATATCTTGGAAAGAAAATTTGAGTATTGATTGTTATAGGGTTATTCTGCCCCAATCAATCCTATCAAATCGAACCCTTCAGAGCTTTTGGGGCTCATTTCTGCGATTGAAATCAAATGTCCATCGGGGTCTACAATAATAGCGTGCTTGCCAAAGGACTCTTCTTTTGGCTCCTTGAAAAATTCCACTTTCTTGTCTTTCAGCTTTTGGGCTACTGATTCCAGATTGCTTACCATAAAACCTACCAAAACTCCAGAATTTTTTGTTCTAGTCTTATTTCTAGAGGGATGCAATGCAACTACGGTTCCACTAGAAAAGAATTCTACCCATTCAGGAGAAGTATTTTTTACTGGTAATTCAAGTACATCACGATAAAACCTCATTGATTTGTCCATGTCACTAACCAGCAAAATCACTGCCCCGACTCTTCTAAATGTCAAATTACTCCAAAATAATTGATTCCGAATTAATAACTTATCGATTTTGGATTGAAATTAGGTGACATTGGAGTAAATTATATAATATTTCAATTTAGATATGTCATGAAAGTGGATATCAAATGCTAACAGTAAAAGTTGTTGATAATAAAGTAACATTGGTAGAGTCAGAATTACCAAATGTAAATGATGACGAAATGTTGGTAAGAATGCAATCGTGTGGGATATGTGGATCTGATTTAGAAAAGGTATATGGAAATTACGGAATGAAGTCATTGCGAGTAGGACATGAGCCTGCAGGTGTTGTTATTAAAGTTGGTAAAAATCAAAAAAAATTCAAGGAAGGAGATAGGGTCTTTGTCCATCATCATGTAAGTTGCTATTCATGCAGGTATTGTTTACAGGGCAATTATACAATGTGTAACAACTACCAAACCAGCAACATTGATCCATGCGGGTTATCAGAGCAATTTGTAGTTCCAAAATGGAATATTGAGCATGGAGGCGTCTTGAAGCTTCCAGAATCGATGTCATATGATGAGGCAGCTCTTATTGAGCCGTTTGCATGTTGCATAAGAGGTTTAACTAAAATTTCAATAAAGCATGGAGACAATGTGGCCATATTAGGCGCAGGACCAACTGGCGTGATGCATACCTTACTGGCAAAATTGTGGGGAGCTAACAACATTGTGGTTTCTGACGTGAACGATTTTAGATTAAAATTTATCGAAAAATATGGTGTTACCACAGTGAACTTGAATACTAAAAACCTAAACGACGTTGTCAATAACTGCACCGAAGGATTGGGAGTGGATGTTACGATATTGGCAACCGGTAGCATCAAGGCGTTCGAAAGTTCTCTCCAAATAACACGAAGAGGTGGAAAAATACTTCTTTTTGGTGTTCCTTCAGTTGGTTCAAAATTTGCCATAGATCTAAACCTACTTTATTCAAATGAACAAATAATCATACCAAGCTACGGTGCTTCAGAAATAGAAACGAATCAGGCTCTATCATTAATGGCAGACAAATCAATAGATCTTTTGCCGCTTGTAACACATCGTTTTCAAATAAGAGAATCCGATATTGCTTTTAAGTGTGCTCACGAAGGTTCAGACGCCATGAAAGTTCTGATAGTAACATCTTAGGTCTGATCAAAACATAAATAACTTGTATAACGATTATCTATTATGGATTGGGGTTTAAAAAATCGCTTATCAGGCATAATTAACCAACAAAACGGAAAAGGGGTCATGTTAGCAGTAGATCATGGATACTTTTTAGGCCCTACAGATAGGCTGGAAAATCCAGAAAAGACTATTAAACCACTTTTAAGATATGCTGATTCTTTAATGCTCACCAGAGGAGTTCTGAGGAGATGTGTAGCTCCTGAATCCAGTGTTCCTATAGTTTTACGTGTTTCGGGAGGCACTAGTATTCTAGCCGAAGATCTTTCCAAGGAAACGATAACAACATCCATTGAAGAAGCAATAAGGCTCAATGCAGCATGTCTGGCCATGTCCATCTTTGTAGGCAGTAAATATGAACATCAAACTCTAAGCAATCTATCTAAACTGGTAGATCAAGGTGAAAAATTCGGAATTCCAGTATTGGCAGTTACTGCCGTTGGAAAAGAAATGGCTAGAGATTCCAGATATCTAGGACTCGCCTGCAGAATTGCTGCAGAGTTAGGAGCACATCTGGTAAAGACCTATTACTGTGAAAATTTTGAGGAGGTAGTACAAGGATGTCCTGTTCCAGTCATTATTGCTGGAGGTAAAAAGTTACCAGAAAAAGATGCCCTCAATTTAACTTTTAATGCAA
>JAICQW010000120.1 GCA_025937665.1 Nitrososphaeraceae archaeon
AAAGTCTACTTTATGATGCAAATTTCCAATATGATTTGTTTTTGCAATTATTAGAATTTAACGAACTATCAATAATTGATTACAAGATATGGGATTCTTTAAATTTGCCCCAGTTAGAATATTACATTTTTAAAAGAGATATGTATTACTGCGACTTATTGGAAAAATTTATCCCGAATATTGGAGAGGCGTCAGAATTATGAAAATTCTCATAACTGGTGCCGCTGGTTTTCTAGGCAGCCATCTGTCTGAGAAGTACGTTCTCGACAAGCATCTGGTATACGGAGTGGATAATTTGATGAATGGAAACCTTAACAATATTCGTACTCTTTTGCCCAAAAAGAATTTTAAATTTATCCGTGGAGACATAGCGCTAAATGATGTATATTCCAAACTGCCAAACGATTTTGATGCCATATTTCATCTAGCAGCCCAAATCCATGTTGATAGATCGATTGTAAATCCCGAAGAGACTTTTAAAATTAATTTAGGAGGAACACTGAAAATTCTGGAATTTGCAAGGATGAATGACATTGATAAGATATTATTTTCGTCAACAAGTGAGGTATATGGATCTGCAGAATATGCACCAATGGACGAGTCACACCCGTTATCGGCAAAACATCCCTATGGAGTAAGCAAAATTGCTGCGGATAGACTATGTTATACCTACAATGAAACTTATGATTTAGGTGTAGACATTATTCGTTGTTTCAATTTTTTTGGGCCGAGGCAAAAGGATACAGGCTACGGAGGAGTGATTGCGATTTTCATAAATAGGGTATTGCAAAACAAGCCCCCTATTATTTACGGTAACGGTAAGCAGTCAAGAGATTATATGTTTGTAAAGGATGCTGTTGATGCTTATGACACCGTACTAAGATCAAAAGGAAATCCAGGAAAGAATGGTATAAACTTTGGTAGCGGTAAAGAAATTTCCATAAAAGAGATTGCAGATATGGTAATCAAACATGGTGCAAAGGACAATAGGATGCAAGCAATTCACGTTGAACCCAGACCTGTCGAAGTACAAAGGCTAATAGCGGACATTTCAAAAGCAAAAAAACTATTAAAATACAAGCCAAAGATAGAATTTGAGAAAGGTCTTGCTTTATTGATAGATTGGTACAGAAACTACAAATCAGAGTTATGGTTGTATTAGACAATATTTCCAAATGACAATTAATAAAGTACTGGTCACTGGGAGTAAAGGATTTGTTGGAACACATTTGTGCAAACATCTTAAAGAAAATGGGATTCAAGTTGTTACTACACTAAATAAACAAAAACCTATTGATGTGACGAATATTGATCAGTTATTGACGATTGATTATGTGGATGCAATAGTACATCTTGCAGCAAAGACCTCTATATCAGATTCATTTAAAGAACCATTTAAAACCTATTATACAAATTTTGTGGGAACCCTGAATGTTCTGGAATTTGCAAAGACAAGGAATATTAAGAAATTCATTTACGTAAGCACGTATGTCTACGGTCAACCTTTGTATCTTCCAGTAGACGAAAAACACTCTGTAAATCCCCATTCTCCCTACAACAATAGTAAATTATTAGCTGAAAAAATTTGTCAAAATTATTCACATTATTTTGGAATAAATATAGTGACTTTGCGTCCATTTTATGTCTACGGTCCTAATTGTAGAAATCATTCTCTTATTCCATCCATCATTAAACAGATTAAAAAGAACGGTAAAGTAAAGCTTTCTGGAAAGGAAGTTAAGAGAGACTTTCTCTTTGTTACTGATTTTGTACATTTGATTGAGAAGATTTTACAAGATTTCCCTAACGGATATGACATCTACAACGTTGGTTATGGAAAAAGCTACAGTTTAAACCAAGTTGCAGAAGGACTTGCCAGATTATTTGGAATGGAGATAGAAATTGAATTTATCAAAGTGACCAGGTCAGATGTATCTGATATGGTTGCTGATATCAGAAAGGTCTCGAAAGAATTTAACTGGAAGCCCGCCATAGATATCAAAAAAGGATTGCAGTTAATTGTTCGAGAGTCCAGTAATTGAGTTTTGTAATTCAAGATTGACCAATGGAAAAGTTTGTTCCCTCAATATGTCCAATATGTCAAGTCCCACGTAATAGATTATTAGTCCATATGTTGTCTCAATAGACCATGCGCATTCTACACATACTTGATGCAGCAGGGGTCGCATGCATTTACTCCAAGTACCAACGAATGCAAGGACATGATGCCAGCGTTATCTGGAACAAAGATGTTGCAGATAAGTACGGAATCTATAATTTCTATAAAGATTATCTAATCAAGGTAACTTACGAAAAATTTACCCAAACATGCCTCAAAGAAGCGGAAGGTGCAGATGCAATTCATGTGCATGGCTACATAGACATAGTATTTGAGCTTCGCAAAAAATTTCAGAAACAAAAGAAGATCATTTTACATTATCATGGAACTGACATTCGTGGATTAAAAAAACAAGTGCTTCCTCACCGATCACTGTTATCAGATACAGCGATAAAGCTTAAGATGTTCTATAGAAAAAAGATTGGTCATGCAAGAGCCCAGAAATTGGCTGATGCAGTATGTGTGTCCACACCAGATTTGTTACCACTAGTTAGAAATGGCATTCATGTTCCAATTCCCATAGATATTGAACATTTTAGTTCAAAGAATAGTCCAAACCGAGAACTAAAAGAGGCATTTACAATAAATTCTGAGGTAACAAACATACAACGCGCTCTTGAGCTTTGCAAAAATAATCAGATTAATCTTAACATAGAGGTAATTGACAGGACCAAGAATCCTATAACATACACCAACATTCCTGATTTTATAAGAGGGTATAGAACATATGTAGATATTAGATATGTCAATGATATTGTATTAGAGAATCTGAGCAGCACAGCATTGCAATCCTTATCATGCGGACTAAGTGTTGTGAATTATAAACTCGAAATTCTGCGTGGTCTGCCAAAAGAACATGATGCAGTAAACGTAGCAACTCAGTTGTCCAGGATTTACAGTGAATTAGGCATCATTTAGTTCTTCAAAATTGGATAAAGGTGAACAACAATAATTCCAAATCTCAATAGAGGAAAACTCCATCTGACCTACGATATAGTATAATAGAATAAATGCATAAAACAGACTCACTATTTGGTAACGGTGGCTCTCGGTGATAATAACCAGCATTGTTGCCATGCCAGTAGGTTTTTGAATCTCATTAGATGATCGGGCAGAAAGGTCCTAAATTCTATTATCTTTATATTTGCTAATGTACAAAAGATTTCAAAGTCCTTTACAGACCAAAAATGTAAGTGTGTGAATGATTGCCGCGGAACATATCCTCTTAACATCTGAATGCGCCATTTAATGTAACCACTATTGGGAATAGTTACTATGATCCCTTTTTTAGCATGGTTGATTGCATCATTTAGAATTTTTTGTGGATATGCCGTATGTTCAATTACCTCTAAAAGTAGTATGTAATCATAAAAGGTATCATCAGAAAGACCCAGACCATCCGTAATATCTCGAATTTCTGTTTGTATACCAAGCTGCCTTGCTTTTTCACATGCTGTTGCTGAAATATCCAGTCCAGTCACTTTAACTTTCTTATTTTTTATCAAGTAATCTGATACAATTCCGTCTCCTACTCCAACGTCCAATATTGTTGCACCAGGTTCAATCCATTCCTCCACTAGTCTGGCCCTTGATAAATTACCGGTGTTTACGGCTGAGTGGTATTTCTCATAATCCTCGAAGACTTCTGGGAATTCCATATTACTTTGAGTTAGTGCATTCCATGTTTCACGTAATATACCTAACACAAGTGAAGCTCCAAAACGAGGAGCGTAACGTGATCGCATGTCATTGGTTGTATGAAAGGGGATATTTGATTTAATTGATAATAATTTGTGTACCTTGGCTGTATGTTTTTATTTTGGTCAAATTGACTAAAAATAAATGAAAGAAATCAACATCCCTGTCAAAACATGTAAGAGTTGTGGAGTAATATTTGTTACTGGGTATCATGCTTCTGTTGGAATTCAGTTTTGGCTTACGGCGTTAACTTTCTTTGGTGGAATCGTTTATTGGGCTGTAAGAGGTAGATCTGAGCGATGTCCGAAATGTAAAGGACGCGAGTACGAAACAACTTTTAAGACGATTGTAGCATAGTAGTTGAATACCAAAAATCAAAATAGTACAAGATATTGTTATCATAATGCGCGGTTAAGATGTTCATGTCTAATATAAAAAACCGGTTCTAGTTTCAATTCAAGACGACTTTTGAAAGTAACTCAGTGATAACTTGTGATGTCTTCCCACTTCCGAAAGCCGATGTTAAGTATTTAAAACCGGGAGAAGGCTTTTTGATGGCCTTGACAATTTTCTTGCTATCAACTCCTGTAAGAACATTCCACTGTCCTTTGAGGGTTTCAATCCACTCGGTATTTTTTCTCATGGTAATACAGGGAACTTGTAGCAAGTACGCTTCCTTTTGAATTCCCCCTGAATCAGTAACGACCTTTAGGGAATTTTGTAACAATTCAATAAAATCTATATATCCTAATGGCAGTAACGTTCTGACATTAGAACATTCTAAGAGTCTACCCAAAAGCCCAAAAGTTTCAAACATCTTTTTCGTCCTAGGATGTATAGGAAATACTATAATAAATTCCTTGAGTGCTTCAAATGTTTCTAGGAGTTGAATGAAGAGATACTTTGAGTTGGTATTCTCTGCTCTATGCATTGTGAGTAGTAAATATGATTTTGATTTCAGATTTAATATTTCAAGTATTTTTGATTTTTTAGAAATCGACTTTGTCTTGCCTATAATTTCTACCGACAAATCTCCAGTATGGTATACTTTACCTCGTATTCTTTCTTTTTTCAGATTATTCACGGCGTTCGGGGTTGGTGCAAATAGATAATCGCTCAGATGATCCGTTAAAATTCTGTTGTTTTCTTCTGGCATGGATGCATCGAAACTACGTAATCCTGCTTCAATGTGTCCTAATTTAATATTGCACTTATTTGCACATATTGCTCCAGCTAGAGTTGAATTAGTATCACCATAAACAAGAACAAGATCAATTTGTTTTTCCAGGAGTTCACTCTCTAGGCGCTTAATTATTTCTCCAATGTGGAAACACGAACTGCCCGACCCGACACCAAGGTGAACGTCTGGTTTGGGAAGTGTAAATTCTGAAAAGAAAATATCAGACATTTCATAGTCATAATGTTGACCTGTGTGAATTATTAGATGCTTGATTCCTGAACCCTTTAGTGATCTATGAATGGGCCCTAACTTTACAAAATTGGGTCGAGCTCCTACTATCGATGCTATTTTCATTTAATCAAGATAACAAATTTAAAATATAAATATCCACTTATTTCTTGATCTCGTTAGTTTCATTTGATGTTGACTATGTTTTAGAAAAACAATAAAAATCTGAAATTTTCTATTACTAACAATAGTTCCTAGGCATTAGTATTCCTTAATCTTAATATTTGCATAATTCTTGTCTTCTGTCTTGACCTTATAGCTTTTCTGATTTCTGGATCATACATACTATCGTATCCGACTTGTTTTGGACTATAAGACAAATAATGAT
>JAICQW010000173.1 GCA_025937665.1 Nitrososphaeraceae archaeon
TCGTTTAGAGGCAATTCAAGTCACTTTGTCTTAAGAAATGTGCTGAATCATTCAGGATTGGGCATTAATTGAGATGCATCGGGCATTAATTGAGATGTTATGAACGTAGGGTGGTAGTGAGGTATGTCATTGTCTTTAAGCAATTCAGACCCGGGAACAATTCTAGAAATTTGGTAACTCTCAATATGATGGCCGAGTTTCAAATCGAGCTCGAAATTGAGTTTACTAAAAAGTTTAGTAAAAGTATACTATTATGAAAGAATTTAATATTTATTGTATCTAGTAGAAGAACTACTTATACTGCAACTTAGTTACAATAGAAAGATGAGTTCGACTTATATAGTTAGTAATGTAGCCCTATTATGGATGCAACAAACAATGTCATACACATTAGCAACAATATTGGTAGCACTAGCGACTATCAGTGGGGTAAATATGCAAAGTTCAATGCAAACAGCACTAGCACAAGGCTTACCATTATCAAGTCCAGCATGCGGTCAAGTAGTTCATGGTAACGTGACATTAACTGCAAATCTCGTCTGCACAGGAGATGGATTGATTGTTGGAGGAGATAACACAACGATTAACTTGAATGGATACTCTATCACTGGACCAGGAGATAACAGTTCTAAAGTAGGAATAGCAGTGCCACATTCAAACAGTGTGGTTATACAGGGTTCTGGAGCTATTCGTAATTTCCAAGCAGGAGTTTTGATCACTGGTTCTGAAAATACTAATATCCACAGAGTAACATTTGATGGAAACAAAATTGCTGTCTTCATGACTGGTTCTATTGGAAGTACTGTTGAACAGAACTTTATTGGACCAAACACAATAGGCGTGGCATCTCACTCATCAATAGGAGCTCAGGTACATGCCAACATGATGACAGGTAACGATCTAGCAGGCGTAACGCTTGTCAATACAGACAAATCGCAAGTAGATGCCAATTCAATTGGTGGAAGCAGAAATGGTATATTCCTAGATGCCCAAAGTACAAAGAACACAATACTGTACAACAATGTACTGAAGAATGATGTCGACATAAACAATGCTGATGGATTGCCACTCAACATAAACGGAAATGAACTAATAAAGAACAACTGCTTCGTTAGTCAGCCAAGCGGCGGATGTAATCCTCAATAGGAACAAAGTCACGCAGCTGGGTAAAGAACTACAAACCTCTTTTTTTATTTTATTTAACTCTTAAAATAATTCACTCTATTTCTGATAGTCTTCTCTTTAAGCAACGTGATAATTGTTATTATTAACATTCATTTGGTAATTAAAATTCAAATCTTTGTAGTTTATTTACAATTAAGCCGAACGTATGGATTCCAAGACCCGTCTAATACTATTTTCTCAAAGGGCAAAAGTACTTGTTCCAAATATCTGTTCTGTTATCTAGTATTGATTAAAGGTTACACTAGGCAGCATTTCTATAGATAATATCCGAAGATATTGTCAATACTTTTTTCATGAGAACATACTTTAATTCAGTGAAATCATATTTTTCACATAATAGCAGCATAAAACCCTGCAGAAAAAATATTGATTCAAATAATTCTGAAAGCAGATCTGGATTTTTTAGTTCAAAAAACTTAAACTCATTTTTCAGATTTCCAAGTTTATGGCTTGTATTATCTTCCGTTCGACCTAAAATCCAAATAGCGTGAGAAGGTTTGATACCAAATACTGGTGTGTGGCAAAACTCCTCCATCTTGTTTGGGATGGTGGTTACACCAAAGAATTCGGTCATTTTGAGTGAAGCATATATGGCCAATGGATAAAAAACACCATTACCCAGAATGTGTAAAACATGTTTGGGAAAACTAACATGGTTAAACCTTGAGACCATATCCATACCGTTTCTATGCCACCTTTGAAATTTTCTAGGTATTGATATTCCAGCTAATTCTAAACATGCGACAACATTTGTTGTAAAAGTACCATAACTCGTATTAGTATTTGTCATGCCTGTTTTAAGAGTGTAAATTTCGTT
Source organism: Nitrososphaeraceae archaeon (assembly GCA_025937665.1). GTDB lineage: Archaea > Thermoproteota > Nitrososphaeria > Nitrososphaerales > Nitrososphaeraceae > TA-21. The sequence goes on from JAICQW010000173.1 coordinate 2,003, forward strand.
GCAAACTATGGCGAGTTCACTCGTTGGGTCAAACGTAACGGCAACCGTTTTAGCTCCAGCTTTAGTAGCACGTCTTGCTATTTCTATATTCGACCTAGTTCTACCTGTGACTGAAATGAATAGTAAGTCATGTTTTCCACAAATCTTGATCTCATCAAGTCTGCAGGGCTATAACATTTGCAATGATGGTTGGAAATATTTTCTGCAATCAAACCCGCAACGTAAGAATCTCCAGATCCAACAAAGATACAGTTCTTAGATTTTTTTCTGGTAGAAACTTTACCTAGAGAATTTATCTGTTCGGTATAATCAAATTTGATTCTTTCTAATGAATCCATTACTAAGTCAATACTTTTTCAGAAAATAAAGGCTTACCGGAAACAATTCCATTCAACTGAATTATCAATAACAAATTACTCCTAATAGATTTGGAATGAAATGAACAGCAGTTAGCCATTCTAGGCTATGGCAAAGCAAACACAGTGTCATAACCTCATAACCTATCATTAATCAGAGAATCGCTATCAAGATTTTGTCGAACTTGTATTTCAAATGTTGATAATCTTGTAGCACGGATGATACCAATCACTAAAAAGTGGTTTTCTCAGATTTTTTACTATGAAAATATTAATAAGATATCAAACAGAGATCATATTAAATTCTATGTTAAATTTACAAGATAACAATGTAACAGGTAATAGTCAAATTTTAGGTTCTCCTACTCTTTCAATTATTTTACCGACGCAGCATGACAATCCTGTATATCAGTCACCGGAAGACATCAAGAAAATTATCCCTAAAGGAATTACGTTTGAGATAATAGTTGCTCATTATGACACAGATATTAATAGAACTAGTACCGATGCATTTTCGAAGGTACTGAATAACGCGGACAAAGACTATGTTGGCACTGGTCGTAAATTCAAAGACAGAATTAGTCACTTTGAAGTAAAAGGGAGTTTTATTTCTGCTATTTTAAAAGGAATGCAGCTATCGACAGGGCAGTTTATTCTCGTAATGGATGCAGATTTTCCATATCCCAAGATAATAACAAGCAAACTGATTGCTGAATTGATAAAGAGTCCTAATTCCATCATAGTAGCGTCACGATATACGAAAGGCTCGTCTCTGCAGAATCTACCGTTTTTACGGCGCTTGATAAGCAAGGGAGCAAGGACAATAGCAAGACATGGATTGAGCATAACTGATGTACAGGATCCACTGTCACGTTGTTTTGCGCTACCACGACAAGTCGTTAAAAGTGTAGGGATAGAAGGTAAAGGAAATCAGCTTCTGCTTGAAATACTTGTGAAGGTTAGAAGTAATAGTATCAATCCTATCATCACGGAGATACCTTTTCAACAAAAGTTTGCGTATAAATTTAGAAAACTAGAGCTCAATCAAATTTCCGAATATTTACATGCAATTTGGAGTCTGTACCGCCATGACAAGGATTCAAAGGCACGATCTGAAAGAGTCATTAAAGAACAAGAAAAACATAGGTCGATACCATTCCTATCCAAGACTGCCAGATTCTTTACAGTGGGGGCAAGTGGACTTGCATTGAATTATGTTGTTTCCTTTCTGCTTTCAAATGTGATTTCAAACCTGTGGTATATTCAGGCTGCTGGAATTGGTATAATGATGTCGGTTCACACTAACTTTGTGCTTAACAAGATATGGACATTTGAAGATAGGAACTATACACTTCGACACGTAATAAAACAATACTTTTCTTTCCTGGCACTTTGCGCTTTTGGTGCTTTAATCCAGCTATCGTTAACATATGTCTTTTTCGAGCACTGGCATATTCACTATGCTATTTCCTTGATGTTGGCTGTCACTATTGCGTCGATGAGTAATTTTCTGCTTAACAAAAAAATAACATTTGGAGAAAAGATCTGGGAATGATTTTAGACTATCGGGATCAACTTGATTATTGGACATCTCAAATGTAATTTCATATTGTTTCGAAATTCATATAATATAGAGAGTCGTTCAATACTCCATGAACCTAGACAAGATGACTCTTGCGTATGGTACTATGTTTGTATTTGCGTTGATTTTGATTTGCGTTTCCGAAAATACACTATTGAATATCAGTGCATATGGGCA
>JAICQW010000288.1 GCA_025937665.1 Nitrososphaeraceae archaeon
CATGCGGATAATATCATAATTTTAGAAGTTGATGGTAAAAAGAGTCATCAAAGTGATCAGAACTATTGCGAAAAAACAAGAAAGGATGTTGCAAGAAAAGGGATTCCTCTTATTAATCTTGTAAGCTTCTCTATTTTAGAGAAACTAAGATAGGCCAGTCAGATCAGAACCGTTAAATATGAAGCAATTTTCTACTTTTTCGACCGCTATTGAGCAAACCGATGGATTTGGGGAGCCTAAAAGTAGGTTCCTATATTATTATTGACAGCGAACCATGCCGGATTGTATCATACGATCACAGTAAGCCTGGAAAACACGGTTCGGCAAAAGCAAGAGTCTCTGCAATCTCTGTATTTGACGGGTCAAAGCACAGTCTAGTTTCGCCAGTTTCTGCAAGTGTGGAAGTTCCACTAATAGACAAGCGAAATGGTCAAATTATCTCTATCTCTGGGCAAACGTTTCAGGTAATGGATCTGGAAACCTTTGAAATGTTCGAAACTTCTTCAGCAGAAGAAGAAATACGAGAAAAAATTGTACAAGGCGCTGAAGTAGAATATTGGAAAGTTCTCGAAAGGGTAAAATTAATCAGAATAAAAAGCTAAAGCTAAATCTACAAATAATTACTATAATATGGCAAAAATTACCAACCTAGATATCATTCAATAAAATCATATTCTAATAAATTGATAAGACATTTTTGTAGTATCAAGTATAATGATTGATGGTTCAGTTTCAATCTCTCCTTCTATATTCGGAAAGTCTCTATGTGCACAACCAGGGTTTAGCACGAGAACGTCACCTATTTTATCATTTCTTTTTCTATGCGTATGCCCGTGAATGACTAAATCGTAGAGTTGACTTGAGATAATAGCTTCTGTCATCTTATTACTCGTTCCGTGATATATCGCAATTTTGAGATTATCTAATTCGAGGTCACAAAATTCTCCATGCAATTCTCCATCAATATCTTGAAAATTTTTTAGCAATCCAAATTTTTCACCATCATTGTTTCCAAGTACACCTATTAATTTACCATTCAAATGTTTGAATTCCTTTACTACTCCAGGGAAAACATAATCACCAGCATGAATTACGTGGCTGACTTTTCTTTCATTAAATATCTTTATCGCGCTCTTAAGGCTTAGTAAATCATCATGTGTATCGGATATTATGCCTAAGTTCATAAATTACATTGATTTATGTCGTTTATTACAAATAAACAAATCTATTGGAGATAATTATTTTTCGACATTACAATTGAATTTACATTAATCACTGTGCGAAATTTCTCCTTTCTGATTGGTTCTAGATCGTTTTCTAATCTTGACAATGAACCAAATGATGAATACCGAGATAACACATACAGATACTACATCTAGGTATATTGCGTACTTATCTATATTCTTCCAATTGTGTCCAAATATGATACCAACGTAAGTTAACATTGTATTCCAAATAAGTGATCCTAGAAATGTATAAATCGAAAATTTAACAAAATTAGTTTTACCAATGCCACATGGTAGAGAAATATATGTTCGGATTGCGGGTAATAATCTACAAAAGAATGAAATTTTGTCTCCATATTTCTGAAACATTTCTTCTGTAAATTCAAGATGACCTTTTTTAAACAAGATGTACTTTCCATATTTTAATATGAATGCCCTACCAACCTTAATCCCCAAAAAATATGTCAGAATTGAACCTCCGAGATTTCCAAATGTGCCAGCTAGTACAACGCTAACAGGTTCAAATGTCCCATTGCTAACTAGAAAACCTGAAAATGGCATGATTATTTCGCTTGGGATTGGAATGAGTGCACTTTCTAATACACTTAGTAAAAAAATACCTGGGTATCCCAAAGTAGATATGAATGATATCACAAAATCTATGACTGGTTTTAGAATTTCAAACGTGATTGACAATTAATGGTTAGGAAATTAATGGCATAAATATCTCTTTATTTTCAAGGTCCTCTGAATTTATGATTACGTGCCGGAGGCGGGACTTGAGCCCGCGGCCTTTCGATTATGAGTCGAACGCTCTGACCAAGCTGAGCTACCCCGGCGCTCAGCTCCTTGAGCA
>JAICQW010000095.1 GCA_025937665.1 Nitrososphaeraceae archaeon
AAATGAGGTTGCAACTATGATTCACGATTTAACGACAAAATTGCTAGTACTAAGACTAACTGGCGATCTTCAGAAGAATGTTGCCAAACTAACTAATCGTGTTGATGATCTAGAGGAAAAATTGAATCGATAACTTTTTGATCAAAACCACAGGTAAGAAAAACCTTTTGTCAGTTCCTTCTGCTACAAAGTGATATTTATGAGAATTATTTTCCTAATTGTCACTTGTTTTCTTCTTTAGTAACGAATTATATTTTTAGATACTAATGTAACTTACTGACTAACCCACTTTCTTAAATTGATATTATGCTATAGTTTATTTAAATCACTTTTTGTTCCTGGTAACAAGGACTGGAATAGAATTCAACTAGTTTTATCAATCTTTTATCTGAAGTTTATCTAGAATTTTGTCAATCTTTGCAATGGGATTATTCTTATTATCCGATATTTCCTGATGAGAAGGGGGTTTTGCAAAGTATTCCTTGTTATTTTCAGCAATTCTTTCATGATAAGAAGGAATTAATTCGTTCTGATAAAAGATACCGACTGGAATCTTATTTCCCCATTCGCTTGAAAATTGTAAAATCCTTGTCATCTTTTCATTAATTTCAGATTCGTCTTTAATAGTACCATCATAGCCGGTTTCCTCAATTTTATAGATTCTAGGCATAGCCTTACCTGTCTCCTGTTTGTCTATACCCTGATACCATTCCCTAGTGTGGATGTCGTCATATGTTGGACATGGTTGTAGAACATCTACAAACGCTAACCCTTTGTGTGTTATTGCCCTTTTTATTGTGTCTTTCAGATGTTTAACATCATATGAATATGAACGCGCGATAAAGGTAAATCCAGAGACTAATGCTAATGCTATTGGATTTACAGAATTGCTTGTATTGGGTGTTACAAGCGATTTTGTCTTTTCGCCTAACCTCAATGTAGGTGAAGCCTGTCCTTTGGTGAGACCATAAACGGCATTATTAAAAATGAGATAGGGTATGTCAACATTCTTCCTTCCTGCTCCAACAAAATGTCCTGCCCCGATGCCCAAACCATCACCATCGCCTCCCACAGCAATTATCTCAAGATCTGGATTCGCAATTTTTGCACCTTGGGCAAATGGTAAAACTCTTCCATGTAGAGTGTGAATTCCATATACATTTATGAAATGTGGTGTTTTGCCGGAACAACCAATTCCTGAAAAAATAACCGCTTTATGTCTTGGAATCTGCATTTCACTTAGTGCCATTTGAATTGCGTTTAATATTCCAAAATCTCCACAACCAGGACACCAATCATTATGTACTGTTGTTTTATAATCAGCTAGTCTAAGTTCCGCCATCTAATACAATCCTCCTTTCATGGTTACCAGATAATATAGCCTTAAGTGCAATATAAAGTTCCGTAGTGGATATTGGCCTACCATTATATTTCACAATTTTATAATCAATTTCCCGACCAGTATTTTGCTGTACAAGTGATCCTAATTGCGACGTGTAATTCATCTCAACATCAATAACCAATTTAGCATCCTTCAGGAATTTTTTCACAGTTTCAGTAGGAAATGGATGAAGCAGACGAATTTGAACGAATTTCATTTTGTTTCCCTCTTCAGATAATTTTTCTAATGCTTCTAAGATTGCACCTTTTGTGGAACCCCAACTCACAACAACATTATTACCATCTGAATCAAAATCATGACATATGGCCATATCGTCCTGATTTATTTTTTCCAGTGCTACGTCGAGTTTTTTCATTCTCTTGTCCATCATTTTGTTCCTATTTTCGGGATCTTCAGATATATGACCTTCTTCTGTGTGTTCGTCACCAGTATTCCAGAATATCGCGTTTTCTGTTCCAATTGGGACCCTCGTAGATATAGGCGAATCATCGAGTTTGAATCTTTGAAAATGACCGGCTGCACCTTCGCTTTGATTCTTGTCAATAGTATTCTTGAATTCTCCCCTTTCGATTTTGAGATCATTGCTAAATCTTTTGCATGTTTGGATACTGCTACTAATTGCCTTGTCTAGTAAATGAATTACTGGTAGTTGAAAGATTTCTGCAAAATTAAAGGCCTTTATTGCATCGTAAAAAGATTCTTCGATATCCCCAGAGGCTAATACTATTTTTGGAAATTCACCATGCCCAGCGTTAATCGCAAACAACAGATCACTTTGCTCGTGTCGGGTGGGCAAACCGGTTGACGGTCCGGCCCGCTGATACATTGTAACTACCAATGGAACTTCGTTCATACCAGCCCAACCAAGTGCTTCAGCCATAAGTGAAAAACCGGGACCTGATGTAGCTGTAGCTGTTCTAACCCCTGTTAGTGATGCGCCAATTGCCATAGTTATAGCAGCAATTTCATCCTCTGTTTGTACTACAACAATAGAACCACTCTTACCATCGACCTTATCTATGATCTGATTTGATTCTAAGAATTCACTTTCGTCACTTGCTGGTGTAATTGGATAATAAGTTTGAAATCTACAACCGGCCACTATTTTCCCAATTGCTGCAGCCTGACTTCCTGATAGCAATAGATAATCCTTTAGAGCATCTTTGGGGGTGATTTTATATTTAATATTCTTAGTATCGTATTTAGTGCCTATGTAGGAATACGCATATTCTGCGGCCTCTATGTTACTAGCAAGTAGTTTAGGCTTTGATCCAAATACCTCTTGAATGGCGTTAATCAACATATCTTTTTTGATACCTAGCAAAGAAATAGATGCGGATATTGCCATAACATTAACTACTCTAGATATCTTACTAAGTTTCGGATCGTTCATTTTTTGCGCAACCGTTTCTAACATTTCAAAATAAGGCAGCCCATAGACCATGCAGCCTCTTGACTTTGCAAACTCAAGCATTCCATTCAAATTCACAGACTGTCCAGAATCCTGTAACAATTTGCGAATTCTGTTACTAGCTTCAAAATCAATTGTAGGTACCTCCTCTAACACCGTTTCAGCAAGAGAAGAGTCATAAATTATCATTCCACCTGCAGATACTTTGTCTGCATGCCTGAAGACGGTCTCAGCATCAAATGATACAAGCACATTGATTTCTTCCAGGTGCGAATTAACGGGCTTGTCTGAAATTCTTATTGTAAAATAGCTATGTTCTCCCTTAATATTAGAATAAAATTCCCTCTTTCCAAAAATATGAAAACCTTCTTTCGCGCACGTTTTAGCAAAAATATTTGCAGCCGAATCTACACCACTTCCTTGTGGTCCACCAATTAACCAGGATATAGAATTCACACTAGTCAAAAAAGACAATGAATTACTTTCTTCTCCAAAGTATTAATCAAATAATAGATATATAAAATATGAAATCTAAAATTACCCGCCGCCCGTAGCAGCGTCGTATAAACAGCATTCACATGAATCACGTTCTCCACAATAAGGACAAGAACACGTGCATGCATCGATTGGAATCCCACAAATGTCGCACGTAATACCATCATCGACAGAAACTTTCTTTGCAGACATTCTTGTAAGAATAAAAATAAGCTAGCTAGAACTTATACTTTGCATTAAAATCAATTCTATTAGACTCTTTTTTGATTATAAAGAACGTAAATTACAGGACGATAGCTGATTTAAAAATTCTAAATTCTAAATAAAAGAAAATAAAAATGAAAGAGGATGTGGTTTTAATCCCACTTAGACCACGCGGCCATCCATCTGTATGTCCAGGTATTTAGTTTTGCGCCCAATGCAGCGATTGGAACGCTAAGTACAGCTGCCGCCCCGGATCCTAGCGCCACGGGACTATTGTAGAATTTACCGACCTGAGGCTCAATTGGTGTCATGTATGGAGGCAATGTTGGACGAGGATACTTGAATGCCATCTCTAGAGGATCTCTGACCAGCAGTAGATTTATCATGTTGAATATTGGCAATGAAAGTCCAACCAATGTTCCGCCAATTATAATGGCAGCATGTTTGTTCCTTCTTGTTGCCCAGTATGTCAAATCTAACAGCATTGCTGAAGGTATCCAGACTGGAGTTACCACGAAGTCGTATGGATATCCTAGTGCAAACCAAGCTCCTTTGGCTACCCATGTATAGATAGTCATGATTGTTGCATAATATGTTGCAGTCCCTGGTACACCGGTGAATAGCATGTAATAGATTGCTCCCACTACAAGCATTGTTGATTGGGATACTGAGAATACAACAAATGATGTCCATGCCCAATCTGTATAGAATATGTAGTCTCCTGCGTTGATTGTCAATAATGTACTATTTACAGCAACTACAACTATGAATAGATAGTGTGTAGTGCGTCTAAGCCAGACCATTACCAAATGTCTGCTAAAGGTTCTATATAAAATTTTATTTTGATATTCTTAATTAATCCCTGGGAAAGATTTGATACATTTGGAAATTTATTCTAAAAATTAGCTTTGTGAAATATAACAAAGAAGGAGTTAGATTATTCTAATGGTCCTGAAATTGCTACCAATTTCTAACATATCAAAAAAATTAGAATTAATAAAAAATAAAGTTTAGGAGTGACCCAGTCTTTCTCTAGTGATTTTCATTATGAAGAAGAATCCTAGTGCTTCAATGACTGTCAATACTGATAGAGCATAAAGTCCACTTGGTAACGGATATGCCCATGGGTAAACAGTTACACCAACATAAACACCACCAGCTGTCGCAACCCAACAAAGTATGAAGCCTATGATGTAAACTGGCGTCATCTTTTCTACACGTCTACCGATCATGTGTTCGATTTCGTCGCTACTGCCGCCTGTACTGGTACGGCCACCGCCGCCGCCACCGCCACTATATCCCTTTGGATAGGTCATTGTGTTTACCATCAAAGGATTCCTTTTTAAATTTTGCGTCTAAAATCTGCAAACGTACTTTTTTGATTAGAAATTTCTACCATACCTTTTCATGCTTTAAGAATTTTAGCGTGTTCCGGACAATATTATCGCTAAACTACAACCAAATGCACAACGAGAAGGCAATGTCATAGCAAAGCATATATCTTTGTTTTTTCTGGTAAGGCTAGGTGTGAATTATACGTCGAACATAAAGATAGCGGTAGTTGCACTATTTGCAATAGTAATGTCCACTTCGACAATGATAGCAATAGCTCAAACTGCTGAAGGACATGGAGTTCAAGCTCAGCTTCAAAGCAGATTCGTAAGAATCCAAGATGAAGCTTTCTCAGCACAAACATTGAATACAGGAGATCAGCTGGTTGTGACTGGAAATCTACAAAGTCTTGTAAATAAACCACTGAGAGCATGGTTGTCACTTTTCAGTGAATCAACAAATGCTGGTAACAGATGGGAGTTTATAGCAAGAGATCCTCCAGGAAACATATTCGATATTCCTCCACAAGGAACAATTCCGTACTCAATTACTGCAAAAGCTCTTGAACCAGGTGTTTACCATGTTCATACACAGTTGAATGTCGAACATGTAGGTCCTGGACTTGGACCTGGTCAAACTATACAAGTTTCCGGACCAGCAATATTGAAACCAGTTCCGTGGGGCAATGTGTGGTATCAGGTAATACTGATTGGTGCTGGACTTGGAGTAACGTTTGCAACAAGACCGTGGCAAGTAATTTAAAAAAATCCACTATTTTTTATCTATTTTTTTAGTTCTTTTATTAAGTAACTATTTGTTAAGGTTTCAAAAACGAAAAAGTACAGATGTATAAAAAAATTATAGTTTTAGATGTATCTTTAATCCTTTGTACCTATTTCTTGTGGTTACTTCCGTTACCCCAGCAGCTTCTGCCACATCTTTTTGAGTTTTATTTTCACCATTCATTACACAAGCTACATACAAAGCAGCGGCAGCTAATCCCATAGGATCCTTTCCTGCAGAGATTTTGCCCTGTTCAGCTTTTTTCAATATCTCCAAAGCTTTTCTTTTAGTTTTTTCAGAAAGTCCTGACTTGCTTGCAATTCGTGCTACACATTTGACAGGATCTACGACAGGCATTTTTAAGTCAAGTTCTCTTATTAATAGTCTATAACATCGGGCTACGTCTTTCTTCTTGATGTTACTTGCATGAGCAATGTCCTTTAGTGTTCTCGGAGTCTCGGTGTCCCTACAGGCAGCATAAAGTGCGGCAGCCACCAAGGCGGAAATTGATCTTCCTCTAACAAGTCCTTTCTCAAGTGCTTTTCTGTACACATATGCAGCTTTTTCGATAACAGCATCGCCTACTGCGAGCTTATCTTTTAGCCTATCCAATTCGCTAAAGGCTTGTCTAAAATTACGATCTACTGGTTCATGTACTTGACTTCTACTATCCCAGGTTCTTAACCTCTCAATAGTACTTTTCATGGATGCGGAGAGTGGCTTTCCGGAGGCATCCTTATCAACAGGTCCAATTATTGTAGCGAGTCCCATATCATGCATAGCAAGAGATGTTGGAATGCCAGCACGACTGCGATCTTCATGCTCTTCCTTTGAAAAAGCTCTCCATTCTGGACCAGTTTCCTCAATACGTTCTGTAACTACAAATCCGCAATTGCCACAAAACATTTCTCCACTTGAATTATCTGTGACCATTGGACCTTTTCCGCACCTTGGACAGCGGTCACTAAATAAAGAAATATCTTTAACCAATTCTAATACCCCACAAAAATTGTGACAATGTTTGTTTCTTATATTTATGTTTTATTCTCATATATATGCATTGTCGTAAATAATTCGGAGTCGGTGATATATAGAGGAAAATTTAGAAGTTTTCCAAAGTAGACCTCGATTTTGTGCTATTTTTGTCTGGTTTATAGGAGAACTATTAA
>JAICQW010000044.1 GCA_025937665.1 Nitrososphaeraceae archaeon
TAGGTTTTCAATTTATTTAACTAGATTAACATGACGGAAGCTAAATCAGATTTGTGCATTTGTGGCCATATTAGAAATCATCACCAGTTTTATATAACTGGAGGAGAAACTGCACATTTTTGTAAGAGATGTGCCTGTCCAGAATATAGAAAACGGTAACAAAAAGTAAGATACAATAATTCTACTTACCTGTTATTCCTTCTTTTATTTCACCAGTTAGGTTGCTAAGCACATCGGCTGCGCCTGTGCCAACTTTTTTAGCGGTCCTTTCTGTCTCATTCAATATTTCTGAGCCAATTTCTGATCCGACATCGCTCAAATTTTGCCCAAGCTGATTTAGCGTAGAACCTACTTCTTCGCCTGCCTTATTCAATACCAAAGAAGCATTTTGCCCTAGCTCGGAAGTGGTTTGGTTTGCCGAGGCCATTAGACTACCAGTAGCATATGAGTCATTTTTTGTCACAGTTTGAGCACCCAAGCTGTTTGGGAATGTAGTGATTGTTATCATCAATATTGTAGCTGCAATTATAACGACTTTCTTATTCATAATTATAAGACGCTCAATTTTTATTTAAGGATTCTAGGGCATACGAGTCTGCATCAAACTTATACTCATGCTTTACAACTGGTTCACTTATTACTCAATAGGTAGAAGAATTAAGGTCATTTTGGCAGTTGCGAAGAGATAAAAAGTATTGTAGTAACTATAAAACGATTCCAGCCTCTTGATTGGGTAAACTGCCAAATACAATTATATGATTAAAATAAGATTACTTTCAGATGTAACCTTGAGTAAATTTTTTTCAAGAGATACTGGACTTAAAACATTGGCCGATAATTCCTACAAAGCGATCGATGAAGGTATGTATGATGCAGATAAATACGACTATGCTAATCATAATGTAATTTCTCTTAGAAAAGTAATTCTAACATGTGCTCATGTTCCAATAATTTCAGAGATAAAATTTTCATCACCATCAAAAGGTAAAATTCTCGACCAATCAAAGATAATTCCCAAGGACCTAGCAATACAAATGACCAATTCTGGATCTATTGGAATTTCTGTGCTTACTCAACCTTACCTATTTGACGGCTCAATTGATAACCTTGCTTCCATTAGAAAGAGTGTTAACGTACCACTTCTAATGAAAGATATCATTGTAAGCGAGGCCCAAATAGACGCGGCAAGAAAAATAGGGGCAGACTGCATCTTATTGATTAAAGCGGTATTCGATAAAGGATTTGCCGAAGGAAGCCTAGAGAAATTTACTGATTACGCAAACAAAAAGGGGCTAGAAGTGATTACTGAAGTCCATTCAGAAGATGAATTTAAAGATGTGTTGAAAAATAAGAACAAAAAACAGATTATCGGAATTAATAATCGGAATTTGAGTACTCTTGAAGTAGACATAAGCGTTACTATTGAACTGCTACAAAAACTTGATAAACAAAACAACATTATTATCAGTGAGAGCGGAATATCCAAATCAGATGAGATAAAGAAATTAAGGTCAATTGGGGTTGATGCATTCCTAGTTGGGACTAGTATCATGGAATCTGGAAACGTTTTTGAAAAGATAAAGGAGCTATGTCATGCTTAGAGCTAACTTTGTATATTTTGTGAGTGTACATACATGACAAAGTTACGAGAGTTCCCAATTAAAGGTAAATATGGAAAATACGGAGGAAAATATATTCCCGAAACCTTGGTTCCTGCTATTAATGAACTTGAGGAAGCATACGAAAAAATAAAAAACGACTCAGACTTCAAGAAGGAACTTGATTATTATCTCCAGAATTATGCCGGTAGGCCCACTCCACTGTTTCTTGCTAAAAATCTGACTGATTACGTAGGTGGCGCAAAGATTTTTCTAAAGAGAGAAGATCTTTTGCATGGAGGCGCCCATAAAACTAATAACTGTCTGGGCCAATGTCTCTTAGCCAAAAGGATGGGTAAGAAAAGAATCATTGCTGAGACAGGTGCAGGGCAACATGGGGTGGGAACAGCGATGGCAGCAGCTGTTCTTGGCTTAAAGGCAGAAATTTACATGGGATCAACAGATATTGAACGACAAAAATTAAATTTATTTAGAATGGAATTATTAGGCGCTAAAGTACACTCTGTAGATTCGGGAACAAAAACCTTGAAGGATGCTATTAATGAAGCGTTACGCGATTGGATAACAAACGTAAAAGACACCTACTACCTGATAGGCTCTGTAGTAGGACCACATCCATATCCTATGATAGTAAGGGATTTTCAAAGTGTAATTGGCGAGGAAATCAAATATCAGATAAAGAATTTTACTAAAACATCTCCACATGCTCTTATTTGTTGCGTAGGAGGCGGCAGTAATGCAATGGGCACTTTTTTCCCATTTCTAGATGAAAAAAATGTATCGTTGTACGGAGTTGAAGCAGGTGGTCTGGGTGTCAGAACAGGGAAGCATTCTGCCACACTCAAAGAAGGATCCGAAGGAATTCTGCATGGGATGAGAACTTATTTATTGCAAGATGAGTTTGGGCAGATAAATGACACTCATAGTATATCGGCGGGACTGGACTATCCGGGCGTTGGCCCTCAACATGTCCAGTTAAAAGATATGGAGCGTGCAGAATATGTTACCTGTAATGATAATGAAGCACTGGATGCATTCTTCAAGCTTTCGAAATTGGAAGGTATAATAGCAGCTTTGGAGTCATGCCATGCAGTTTCATATGCGATGAAGTTGGCCAGAAAAATGAAAAAAGATGAAAATATTATTGTCACCCTGTCTGGTAGAGGCGACAAGGATATTGATCAAGTCATGAAGCATAGAAAAAAGTACATTGGCAGGTAATAAAAAATGTCATATTTGCAGAATAATAGAATCGAAAAAACATTCTTCCAACTAAAGGCAAAGAAGCAAAAAGGTCTCATCTGCTACATTATGGGTGGGTATCCTAATCCAATAGCCTGTGAGAGTATAATTTCATCAATTGTTGACGGGGGTGCTGATATTATTGAAATTGGAATTCCCTTTTCAGACCCAATTGCAGACGGACCAGTAATTCAAGAAGCCTCATTTAGGGCGTTGCAGAAAGGAGTTACTCCGCAGATATGTTTGAATCTAATAAGAAAGACAAGAAAAAGATATCCAGATCTTCCAATAGTAATCATGACATATTCCAATATTTTACAAAAAAATGGATTCAAGCAATTCATGGAGATGGCAAAGGAGGTTGGAGCAGATGGCTTTATCTTGCCTGATATGACAATTGACGAATCAAAGAAATATTTAGAATATTCAAAGAATCTTGAACTCGCATCAATCTTTCTTGTCGCACCAAATACATCAAACTTAAGAATCAAAAAAACGTTAGCTGTCTCAACTGGTTTTGTTTACGTAGTTTCTGTTTTTGGTACCACTGGGATGAGAAATTCTTTTAACAAATTTACTCTTACTGCTATTAAGAACATAAAACAATTAAGCTCCAATAAAAAAAATATTTCTGTAGGATTTGGAATAAGTACTCCACATCATGTAAAACTTATGTCAAATTATGGGGCTGACGCAGTGATAGTCGGAAGTGCCATAATCAAGAAGATAGATGGAAATAAAGATGGTAGTATCATTGAGATACAGAATAATTTAAGGAATTATGTTAAATCACTAAAAGCTGCCTGCACCAATTAATAGTAACAAGAGCATGTATTAGCTTGTAATAATTCCACTAGAGTCTGTTGAAAAGAACATATTATTTAGACTGACTTGGTATTTTTTACCAAATCTTTCTACTACAATTTCAAGGTCATCTAAGGAATCGGAAATCTGACCATCTACTAATTTTGCTATCACGACATGCAAGGATTCATGTGAAATCAATGCACTAGTAAATTCCTCAATCTTTTCAAAATCATTTCTGTTTTTTTTTGCACCTTCTTTGGACTGAACAATAAGCATGTTTTCACCTTCATAAGTAAAATATCCTGGTACATCGTCAGTAGCACATGAGAGGATGAAATCGTTGATTGTCATTTATCTCTGAAATCTTAGTTTATCTATAGTATAAAATATTCTGCATCAGGATGATGAACTACAATGGCAGCAGTAGAATATTCAGGAGTTATCTGACCTGCAGAAGTAAGACCTATTCCACATTTGGTAGGATCAATTAATTTCCATACCAAATAATGCTGCATGGTGTCAGGACAACTTGGATATCCCCAACTATATCTCAGACCTCTATTTCTGTCAATATTTAATTCCTTTCTTATTCTATGATGGACCCATTCAGCAAGTGCCTCAGCAGTTTCTACCGCCAGGCCATGAAGATAGTAGGCGTCTGTATAATTATTAGTTGAATTTAACTCTTCAATTTTTGAAACAGTTTTTTGACCTACTGAAACTACTTGAAAGGCTACGGTATCTTGTTTACCAAAGTAGTCTGTAATGCACAAGCGCTTTGGTTTTGAAGATCTTGGAAATTCAAAAACGACTTCGCCTTGTTTATTTGATTCAACGACAAGGTTGTTACCTTGATTATTACATCTAAAGTAGGAATATACTACGCTTGGCGAGAAGAGATCCTCATCAATTACTTTCTTTTTCCATTCTAGTAACAATGATTCTGGGTCACCTATCTTTGATGCAGATTTTCCTCTTATACCCCACGAGAGAACAAAAAGAGATTTTTTATTCAAATAACTCCAAACTTCCTCAAGATCGATTTCCGAAGGCTTTAGTATTATTGGTTTATCAAAATGAGGTGCAACTGGTGGTGATACTGGTAATATCTGATTAACTGGCGAATCTATATCAGTTTTTATACCAGGTATTTTCCTTTCATTGAACCTACTGATTTTGCTATTCCATTCCTCAACGAATTTGTCCCTTTCTGGAGATCTCAACTTGTTCATTACATTTAATCCATCAAAGGCTGTTTTACAATAGAATACTCCTGCCCTGTACACCTCATCACCTTTTGCAATTCGGTTAATGTAATCACTATTAATGGCAGCACCACCACACAGAGCCGGAATCTTTAGATCAAGTTCCCTCGCCTTTTCGATAAAGAACTGCATTTGTTTAGAAGTAGATACCAGTAATGCAGACAAACCTACCGCGTCAGCTTGCACTTCCTCAATTTTATCTATAATTTGTTGAATTGGAACTTGTTTACCAAGATCATATACCGTATATCCATTATTTGTGAAAATTGTTTTTACAAGATTTTTACCTATGTCATGAACATCACCGTACACCGTGCATAAAACTAGCTTACCCTTGCTTACTCCTTGTTTCTTGATTAGATATTTCTCTAATTCTGATACTGCAGATTTCATACATTCTGCTGATTTTAATACAAATGGTAAAATTAACTCTCCCGCCCCAAACTTATCCCCTACTTCCTTCATCGCCGGAAGTAACACTTCATTTAGAGTTTGAACTGCTGCTTCATGCGTCAATTCTGGGTGCTGCCTTAGCATATCTTCTTTTTGAATATTTTCGACATTTGCATCTAATTTCTTTTCGAGTTTGCCGGCAATTGCTCCTACTACATCGGCTTCAATCCCCTCTTTTACACGATTTACTATACGATAGTAACAACGTTTGTCAAAACTCCAATCCTTGTCTATTTCTTCCAATGTGCGATCATTCTTAGCTACCGTAACATTCTTGTTCTCAAAATAGGAGATCAAGTCAGAAAGAGCGTTAGCATGTCTATTAAAAATGAGATCTTCAGCAAGCTTGATCTGTTCCTCGTTTATTTCTCCTATAGGGATTATGTCCTTTGCGTTAATAATCACGGTATCAAGTCCTGCTTTAAGAGCATGATGTAAGAATACAGAATTGATTATTTTTCTGGCGCTCGGAGTAAGTCCGAAGCTAATGTTGCTTAACCCAAGAGTGGTAAAGCAACCTGGAATTTCCTTCTTCACTAAAGAAATGCCCTTCAAAGTTTCAACTGCAGAATTGGCATATTCTTGCTCTCCGGTTGCGAGAGTGAAGGTAAGTACATCAAAAATAAACTGCCATGGTTTTAATCCATATTCCTTGCCGGTATCGAACAGTAACTTTGCTACCGTAATCTTATCCTCGGATGTCTTGGCCATCCCTTTTGGCCCTATGCACATGGAAATGGCTGGAATACCAAATTTTGCCATGATTGGGGCAAGTGCATGGAAACGCGAACCATCTCCTTCGAGGTTGATTGAATTAATGATCGGTCTTCCCGGAATTTGACTTATCGCATCGGTTATTACTTTAGGGTCTGTAGAGTCAATTACCAAAGGAGCTTCAATTTCTAGGCTCAATCTTTTTACCAATTTTTTCATAAATTCAAGTTCATCGGACCTTTCGGTTGTTGCTACACAGACGTCAATACAGTGCGCACCATCATTTACTTGATCTCTACCCAGATCTATTAAGCCATCAAAATCATCAGCTAGTACTAGTTTCTTGGCTTTTTTCGAACCCTGAGTGTTTAGCCGTTCACCTATTATTAGAGGTGGAGGAATTTGAATTAAATCTACAGCCTTTAGCGCTGAACTAACGCGGGGTACATGTTTTAAGTCCATTTAATGGTGATATTGATAATTGATTATTTGTGAATTATAAGTTATACGATTTTAATGTACTTTTGAGCTCTCTGATATGTTCGGGGGTTGTTCCACAGCAACCTCCTATCATTCTCACTTTCTTATACTTCTTTAGGAATTCCCCGAGATGATGAGACATGTCTTTTGAGGTCATCTTGTAGACTGCATTGCCACCTTCGTTAATTGGCATTCCGGCGTTAGGCATGACTAAAATGGGCAATTCGTTTTGCTCATCTAACCACCTTATGCTTGATTCCATTTCAACAGGTCCGGTAGAGCAATTCAATCCAAAAACAGAAACCCCCATGTCGCTTACGGTTGTATATGCTGACTGGACGTTTGTGCCAAGCAACATCTTGCCATATTTATCCAAGGTCACATTAGATATTATTGGTACTTTTTTACCAATTTTTTCCATAGCATTTAAAGATCCTGTTATCGCCAGTTTAACTTCTAGTATATCCTGACTTGTCTCTATAAGTAGAACATCAACACCTCCTTGTATTAGTCCTTGCCCCTGCAATTCGAAGGCCTCAATAATTGTGTTTAGAGGAACATTCCCAAGATCAGGATCATTTGAACTTGGCAGATACCCTGTGGGACCCATTGATCCAACTACGAATTTTTCTCCATTTCCCAATTCCTTAATTACACTTCTTGCAAGCTCTGCAGCTGATTTATTTATTGATACTGTTTGGTCATCAAATCCATATTCCTGGAGTTTTATTTGGTTACTTCCAAAGGTATTTGTCTCTATGCAGTCCGAACCAGCTTCTAAATAACTTCTATGGATATTTTTAATCCATTCTGGCTTAGACAATACAAGTCCATCATTAAATCCATCTTTATTATTTGGAAAGTCCTCTGCTTTTGGTTTGAGTTTCTGAATTTCAGTTCCCATTGCCCCATCAAATAGGAGTATATGGTTTTTGATTTCATCTAGGAAGGTATTGGTCATTTTATTTCGGTTTACAATGATTAATCAAAGTTATCTACATATATTGTTTGAGAAAATGCAATTAAGATATTATGACATACATGTCTAGGTTCTCAGATAAAATAGGACAAAATTACACAACTAGTTCATATAAGGAATTATGATTAGACAATAAGGGGCCCATAGTTCAGTTTGGATAGAATGGCTGCCTGCGGAGCAGTTGGTCGAGGGTTCAAGTCCCTCTGGGCCCGGACTGTAAATTTACTACTTGAAAAAACAAAATGCCAGGGTTAAGATGATGAACTAAAGGCATTTTTTAGAAAATCTGACCTTAATCTGGAATTTCTGGTTCAACTAATTTTGCTAGGTTATTCAACGATTGCTGCCAGCCTACATAGCATGCTTCAAGAGGAATTACAGTGGGCAACCCTTCTTGTACTATAGTCATTTCTGTTCCTAGTGAAACCTTCTTCAAGATCACAGTTACTTGAATTTCTCCGGGTAAGTTTGGATCATCAAATTTATCCGTGTATCGTAATCGTTCGTTTTCAACCAGTTCACGATATTCTCCGCCAAATGATACGGTCTTTTCACTGGTAAAGTTTGTAAAAGACATTTTGTATGTGCCTCCTACCTTCGCCTGCATGTGATGTACTCTACAAGTAAAGCCATTGGGTGGTAACCATTTAGCCATGGCATCAGGGTCAAGAAAAGCACGATAAATTTTCTCTGGCTTTGCTGCAAGCACACGATGTAAATTAACAGTGTTAGTCGACATATTGTTTTTGCTGCAATATACTATTAAAGTATTGTCTGCACATTATGTATTAATATGTATTAATAATCGTTGACACAGAAACAAAACATATTTGATAACTATGAAATATTATACGAATTGATTCGATTCTATTAATGAAGGACTTATGTGATGGTAACAAAAATGAAAAGGAAATCTATCAACTAGATTTGGAGGTATGCTATGATTGTTGGATGAACGAAACTTATCCTGACGTTTCTGACTGAAATCGTTACTATGTAAAAATAAAGTATTACGGTTAGATGAAACGCAACCTACCAGAGAAGTCGTATTTCGCTACTTGTACATTTTTTAACCTCCGCAACCTCACGGCATAAGAATAAAATCCCACGCTCGGGATATTGCAATCGCTTTATTGATTCAAAATTCGCGCTTTACTTTTAGACGGTTTCTTTAGATTTATCTGCTCTATCTTTGTCAATCTACGTTCGATTTCATTAACCATCCAATCCTGTGAGAGGGTTATCCCAGTTAGGATATCAAGTTCTGCTGTCTTAACGCCATCAAATGATTCAACCTTCCTTAAGATTGAATCTACCGTGAATATATCCTGACTGAACATGATCAATACGATTAGATTATCAGGACTTGTCACAGGAGCCTGGAGAAGAAGATTTCCTGATAGTTCTCGGTAGATTGATTCAAGAACATATTGATAGAGTGTTTCCTTAACTGATATCACGATAACAAATTGTATATAACCTCTAGTAGATGCAGGATTGACTAGTACTGAAAATTGCACCACATTATTATTTTTCATCATGTCTAGTCTTCTACCTACTGTTTTTGCAGAAATTGAAAGTTTTTTAGCAATTTCAGAAATATGCATACGTGGATTTGGTAACAAGCATTTTATTATCTTAAAATCTAATTCCTTGGGTCCTTTCTGCACAAAAGGTCTACTTACAAACATGCTCTGCATAACGGCGGGTTTAAGTGAATCAATTAGAAGAGGAATTTTATCTTCAGATCCAGTTTTTACTACCAACGAAAACACAGATGTTCCTCCTATTTGTCTAACATGCAAGAATAAATCTCCTAAGAGGTTAAGACGGTCTATGATATTTTCTGTCAATTCATTAAATCGCATTTTCAGTATACATTCAGTGCCATATCCCAGTACTGCAGGATTAATATAGACAAAGAACTTTTCAATCACACCATTAGAGACCATTTTTAAGACTCTTGTTCTAACACTCTTTGTCGTAAGACCAACAACTGAACCGATATTTCTATACGAAGCTCTGCAATCCTTTGCAAGGACTTGAATTATTTTTAGGTCAATCTTGTCTAAGATCGGTTGTTGCATGAAATGTGGTTATCAAAAGCAGCCATTTATAAAAGGTTGTTGTCTATTTCATGGCGTATACATTGATTATAATATCGATTGGTGACAATAATTGCATAAATATCACGCGACATTTGATATGGTGAGGTAGTTGCTATTCTAACCAAATCTGTTAAGTAGGGTAATTAAATTCGCGTTTCATCCATTATATATAGTAAGACTACATATTTAGGACATATTCATCATACTAATTTCCTATCTATAGTGTATAGTTGCCCTATTTACTTTAATATTTCCACATATTACATCCAAAATATTGAATGTATTCATCAGATGATAATGATAAATCAATTAAATCGAAGCATGATAGTGATCTGATAGCTCTAGAAGTAAGGAATCTCTCTAAATTCTGGGATTCCCAAGCAGGTAGAGTGATAGGAGTTACAAACATTTCATTTAATGTTCGAAAAGGAGAATTTGTATCAATTGTTGGTCCATCAGGAAGTGGTAAAAGTACGTTACTCAACATGTTGGGTGCCCTGGAAAGGCCAAGCAGCGGTCAGGTCTTTATCAATGGTGTTGATATCTTTTCAATGAATGATTCCCAAGCGGCTACCATTAGAAACAAATCCATTGGATTTATTTTTCAATCCTATAACTTAATCAATAGGACAAATGTGCTAAAAAATGTAGAATTTCCAGCAATAATAGGAGGAATGAATAAATCTGAAAGAAGGATGAGGGCAACGAAATTACTAATCTTCTTGGGATTAAGATCCAAAATAAAATCTAAACCTTTTAACTTGAGCGGTGGAGAGCAACAGAGGGTCGCCATAGCAAGATCACTAATGAACAATCCTGCCATAATACTTGCTGATGAGCCAACAGGAAATCTGGATACGAAAACAGGTGCAGATGTTTTTGGATTGTTAAAACTACTATCGGACAAGTTCAAGAGAACAATAGTTATGGTAACTCACAATGCTGAATTAGCAGCAAAGACAGATAGGTCCATACATATCAGAGATGGAAGAATCGAAAAACAAGTAAAAAACTTTGGGGTTTGAATATGATTTTCAACAATACCTTTAATATCATTTATTCTGGTGATTGTCAAAGAATTTTTCTCTTATTGGCATGTATCTGCTTGTTTCTGAACGGTAGTATTCTAAGTCCATATTCTACATTTATTTCATTTGTGTTAGCCGACTCGGAGAACAATAAAAATAACAAGCATATTGAAGTTTCGTCAGATAGTAACGAGAAGGAAAAATCATCTGAAAAGAATTCAGATAATGAGGACAATGGATCATCAGAAAAATCAGATGAAAAAGACGACCCACCAAAGCAAGATGAATCATCGAAGGAAGAAGAACCTTCTACAGATCAAAAACATAATCCACCACAAGGCGAAGAACCACCTGAAGAAGAACCACCTGAAGAAGAACCACCTGAAGAAGAACCACAACCACCTATTATTATTACAAATACGGTAACTGCTCCATCAGTTAGTTCACCTAGTGGCGATGAAGATGATGATGATGATGACGATAAAAATGAGGGCCCTACTAACTTTGCGTTTATAGATTCCTTTTTCACAGATCAAACTGCCAAGGGATCAGTAATCGCCGGAACTTCTTTGGATTCTTCAGCGACACAAGATATACGTCCTGTAATAAAA
>JAICQW010000083.1 GCA_025937665.1 Nitrososphaeraceae archaeon
AAACTGTTAAGCAAGTTTCCCGAGACAAAAATATATTTGAGAAAGAACTTCAAGAACCAGCTGAATTTGATGAAGTGGAACTTAAAAAATATGTAGAGTTCATAATGAAAGAAGTAAGAAAGGGAAGCCAACCAAATATCTGATGTATTTGGAGAGATAAACTGCATAGTGAATTAAGAATGTTAGATGGGAATCTTCTTTCAGGTATGTAATAACGAAAGTAAAAGAGTCGAATTATCTGATCATTTAGTAATATTATGATCTAATAGAGAGATGGGAAGGGACATTTGCTTTTTCTAAATGACCGGGCGGACTGTTCTATTCCCTAATACATGAAAAATAAAAATAAAATTCAAATTGACATTTAAAAACGTAATTTTGAGTTCAAATAAATATAACCTCAAATTTATATATAATTATGTATAGTTACCTTCAAATGGTAATAGCTAAGCACAAAAACACTATGAATTCCCTTCAAATCTTACTTATCCATAAGGTTAGAAAAAGAATCTATTAAAGTTTCTTAAAATCAGAATTTCTAGATATCGCTAGTGATAGGGCTAGGAAATCCTCCCGTCTACCATTTAACTATGACTAAACAAGGATAGAGTATAAATGACAATTTTTGTGGCACTTACATATTGCGTAAAGTTTAAGAATTACAAATTCCGAATTCCGAAAAAGGCCAAAAGGCCACAGAGATTATTGCCAATCACATTAACAGTTAAGAAAACGTCTTCTAATTGTTGCATTTTTTCAATATCCATTTCTGTGATAGGTAACTTGTTTTTATTGATGTGTTCAAATAGTATTCTCTTTCACAAATAATCATAAGTCATTGCATAATGCGAATGGCTTAAAGTACTCATGATCTTCAAGTGTCAGCAATTTCTTGTTGTGGATATGTTCATAAAGCAAAATATTGAATTTCTTGAATTTGTTCTATCATCTCTACCTTCTCAGAAAGATTTTTTTATCATTTAACGAAACAATGATTGAACTTGTTTTGTTACAGTAGGAGCAAGTATGGATGTCCTTAAAGTTTAACTTATTTCTAACACTTTCAGCGATAACACCCATGTACTCAAATTCATTTTCACGCAAGAAAATATAAAATTGGATTTTGGTACTCAATATTGGGAAGTTAAGAATGAAAGGTTAAAAATATTATTTTGAAATTTCTTCAAAATAGTCTAACAAGATTGAATATTTTCATTTTCTAATATCCGTCATCTTATTTTATTCAATTCTTCAGGAAAGGTTTTACGGAAGTCGTCCCAAAATTCGTTCTGACCTTTATGTTCCTGACATAACAAATCCATCTTACCACAGAGTCTCTATGCTGTTGATGTTTGGACATAAGATGAATTAATTCCTAAGAGCATGATTCCTGAAGTTATTAAAATAATAAAAAAACTTCCTTTCATTTATTATTCAAAGGGTTGCTTTTTAGTGGTTTAAAATATGTGCCTGTTATCGATCCGTAATTCAGGAAAAACAAGAAGATTCAAAAAATAAATAATATAGTTTATTGTGGTTGATGTTCAAAATAATTGATCAGCGTGGCTACATGACTCGATACTGCACGCATAAATATCACAATCTAGTTAATCTAGACATGAGAACAACTGTTATAATTTACTACGCAATATCGATAGGATTGTTGGCAGGTGCGATTTCACCTGTCTTGTCCAGTCAATCAACTTCGGCTCAAATGATGAATCCTAACAAGATGAACTCCAATATGATGAATCCCAACATGATGGGTAATGGAAGTTGGATGAATCCCAACATGATGGGTAATGGAAGTTGGATGAATCCCAACATGATGGGTAATGGAAGTTGGATGAATCCAATGTTTATGCAGAATCAGAACATTACGGGCTCGATCAAATTGGCACCAACATTGATTAATTCCATAGCATCTCAAATTAAGGTCAGTTTAAGCGACGCTGCTTCCATTGTGCAAAATCAATCAGGAAACAACTCAAAAGTAGTAGCAGCACATCTAGACGTCACAAATGGCTACTTGGCATACAAAGTTATTGCTGTTGATCCTGATGCGAATATTCATAAGTTTGTAATAGACGCTGGTAACGGAAATGTATTATCATCCTCGCTGGTATCATGGCAGAATATGATGATGTTTGGTGGTATGATGGGACATAGCATGATGGGTAATATGATGCATGGTAGCATGATGGGTAATATGATGCATGGTAACATGATGCATGGTAACATGATGCATGGTAACATGATGGGTAATATGATGGGATTTCAGTAATCACTATAATTTCAAAATAAGGACGTCAAACCCAACGTTAAACTGTTGATGGGTGGCGTGGGTCTGTATCATGGGAATAATGAGGATAGTCTTCTCCTGCCCGAGTGAACTGATTACCTTTTATTGATTCTAAAATGTATAATCCAATCTTTGTCAGTTTTACTTTTCTTCTTACAAAAGAATAGTAGAGATTTGCATTTGGAACAATTTCCATTATATCATATTCACTGCTAGCAATTATTGCTTCATTATCATAAGTAACGACTCCGTTTGCCATAGCAAAAATGATGTCTCCAAGCTTTATGTCATATTCCAATAATTCCAGTATAGATAGACTCGTTATGTCAAGAATAGTTGCCATCCTAATTATAATCGGCGTGTTCATTAACTTGCTCAAGGTAGCATTATCTATGGGAATTCCTTCGCTCATGTATCGAAATAATATTGCAAGTTAATAACTATTGAATTTACGTGTCTAAGAAGGAAATAAGTTGATTTGGTACTCTCTTACTTCGCTGGAATGTTAAGATTCAGATTATCATTGAAGGGTTATCGAATTGATTTTCTCAATAACGTCTTTAATCATTGGTTCCTTTTGAAATTATTTAACTGCATAAACGGAACCGCAAGAATAACACTGTATCCAATTTTCATGATCTATCTATATTTGATTATTTTCATTAACCTGTTTCTTAGAACAGAATGAACATTAAACTCCAAAGATCTTTCACAAAAACGAATTTCTTTTTTTCATCTTCGGTAAAATCCATTATCCCTATTTCACTTCTTTCAATCTGCATTTTATTGCTTAATTTGTTCAAGCAGTATTGTCAAATTATCATACCTGACTTGTCATTTCTAGAGTCGAACTGTATTTGATGAAAAATATAGTTTACCATCAAAAGATATACAACCAAGTCTATTGTTGCTTTCACGTCAGAATAGACTTGCTGTTTCATGTTGGAGGAACAATTTGTCTCACGGAGAAGTTCTTGAAATCATACGTTACTCCGTTAGACTTGAATATTACCATCGGAGAGCCCCAGGTTATTGCCGCGCCACCTGTTTTGGCCTTACAGTGGGTCATATCATCTCCCCAATTACCCTTGTCGACAAATTCAGTTGCCTTTTGCCAGTTATTGTTATTGTCTTTGTCAACATATGATTCCAACTTAACACTACCGTCAGGCAAATTATAAACAATTCCCTTAAATCCAATCCACTTGTTCATGGTTGAACCAATTGTAATACCGCTATATGATTTTATGTCATAGTTCACATGCCACATCTCTTTTTTGAATTTGAATTTACCATTTGTAAAGTCAATATTATTGTGATACGATGAACCACCGCATCCTTCTTGTACGTTGGTACTGTGTCTTACACTTCTAGACACCAACGAAATTTCATCTCCACCACCTGATGTCGAAAGTACTTTCACATAAATTGTTATTTCTATATTCTTCCAGTCTGATGGTTTGTAAAAGTATCCAGTTTGTGCCAATCTTGAATAGTCATAGGTTGGTAGACTTGATCTAACTTCATCGGATGGAAGTCCGGAGCTTTTGGTAAAGACCAACATTCTGGTAGTGCCCGGTTTAAGTTTCCAGCTACCATCGGAATTTTTAGAGATTTCCGCGCCGTTTCTCTCAAATTGACCGTCATTAGGATTTGTAGGGTTGAAGAACCATGTCTCTGCTCCTGCTAATGTTGGGTAGATCATCTTGACTCCATCTCCACCTCCATTTGATGGTGGTGAGGGTGGCGTTGTAACTGTGGTTTGTGTTCTAATTTTTGCTTCAGTTATACTTGCGTAATCATTTTGCGTGTTACCATTTACAGTAATCTTAATATACCTTCCATTGGCGTTGGATAAAACATATTTTTCTAGATTTAGAGTAGTTCCGCTACTCTTTTTCTCAAGCACCTTGGTAAAAGTAGACCCGTCTTTCGATGTCGAGATAATGAAATTATTATGTCTTTCGTCACCTTTATACCACGCAATATTTACACTGCAAATATTTTTACTTGAACCTAAGTCAAGTTGGATCCAAGAACCTATCCCGTTGTTAGACCATCTTGTCTGAAGGTTATTGTCTTTAACATTTGAAGGTGGAAAACTTGTTTGGCTTCCTGATGCTTTAACGCCATTAAGAGTTGCAGGAGAACATTGAGTTTCCTGGGGTTGAGTAGATGATGTTGTTGTCTGTAGCTTTACCTCAGTTATACTCGCGTAATCATTTTGTGTGTTACCATTAACAATAATCTTTACATAGCGTGCAGATGTGGTGGGTATTACATATTTATCAAAAGATAACGTGTTACCACTACTCTTGGAGGATAAAATATCTTTGTATGTAGTGCCATCAGTAGAGGTGGCTATAACAAAATTACTTTCTCTTACATCACCTTTATACCACGCAATATTTACACTGCAAATGTTTTTACTTGAACCTAAATCAAATGAAATCCAGGAACCTTTACCATAATACGACCACACAGTATTGAAATTATTGTCAATTACATTATTTGGCGGAAAATTTTGGGTACTTCCACTTGCAGAAAGGCCCTTGACAGTTGTGTCAACACACGAATTTGTTGTCTGTCCGAAAGTAGGATGAATAGTTTGTGAGAGCATAAAGATGGCTCCTATAAAGAAGAACACTAATGCCCTTGTAAATAATCTTGACAATTCTTATTCTCCCACCACGTTCCTGTTGTTAAGAGAACTACAGTTATCATTAGAATTTTCTAACTCAAAAGTCGACAAGTAAATATGATATACTAAATTATAATGATGATTCATCGCAAAATTATTTTATAACATATTATTTATGCAGGACTAAGATTTGTACCTATAGTACGTTATGAGTCAGTTAAACATAATACTTTTTAAAAAATATCTACAATACTTATCTATTGTAAATAGTGTTACTCTTTAGAGTAAATTTGTGTAGAAGAATAGAACTAAAAACTCATACAGAAGATATGTAAATTGAATCTTTAAAATAAGTTGAGGTGTTGTAAACTCAACTTGTACAACTTTAGTTATTGGGATTCAATACAGCACGCCCTACTATCTTCCCTGCACGTAAATCTTCGAGGGCTTGATTTGCGTCGCCTAATTTGTATGTTCTATTCACTACCGATTTAATTTTACCTGTCTTTGATAAATTCACAAGGTCAACCAAGTCATTAAAACTTCCAGTATAGGCACCTGTAATTGTGAAACCTCTCAGAGGTATTATTGGTAAACTCAATTCTAACGCACCACCAAAAAGTCCTACCATTACAAGCTTGCCTCTCTTTCTCAGCATGTTAATCGAAAGTGGTGCTGTCCGAGTGTTGTTTACAAAATCTATCACTGCTTCTGCGCCCAGGGAACTAGTAAGTCTTTTGATATCTTCTACAGGATCTACTTTAGATGAATTTACAACTTCATGGGCACCTAATCTTTTTGCTTCCGATAATCTATTGTCATCAACATCTACCACTACGATTGTCGAATTAGTTATCGCTCTCGCGATTTGAACTGACATCAATCCCAATCCACCTGCTCCAATTATCACTATTGATTCTCCAGGGCCTACTGTGGCCTTCTTGACTGCATTATATGCCGTTAGTCCTGAGCATGCGAGTGAGGCAGAAGAATTCGCATCCATATTGTCGATTTTGACAAGATATCTAAAATTAGGAACCAGAACCAATTCGGAATAACCACCGTCTCTGTAAATACCAATAGTCCTTGGTGTGTCACAGAGATTTTCTTGAGCAACTCTGCAAGCAGGGCATGAACCTTCTCCAATCCACGGATAAACTATGACTCTATCTCCGACGCTAAAACCGCTAACAGATTCCCCAATCGCTTCAATTTTTCCAGATATTTCATGTCCTGGAGTTATTGGAAATTTGACTCCTCTATCTTCAACTTTTAAGAAAGTTCCTGCAGCTCCTTCATATCCGCCTTCCCAAAGATGAATGTCGCTATGACATACCCCGGAGGCTTCAATTCTTACCAATACTTGAGTATCTCTGGGTTTTGGATCTGGCAGGTCAACAACAGAAAGTTTCTCTTTAATCTTAATTATCTGAGCTGATTTCATTTCATTATTGCAATATTCTGCATGGTATTAAAAGAATTCACCATTCATCAGAAAATTCCTTTTATTGAAATGAGCATCTGATGGTCGCCACGATCTTATTAGAGAGGTAGTCTTCAATGTGGATTATAAATCCAATTACAAATTTATCTTGAAGTCTTTTTAATATGGATTGGATGCTAATGAGGTGAAGGAAGAGCCGTCTGATAGTGCTATGAAGAGGGTTATGAGTACCGAAGCATCCAGTATGTAGATGTTTATTTAGCACAAATGAGAATTGGAAATTAGAATATGACAGCAACAATCGGCGTCGATCTTGTTGATGACAATAAATTCTGTCAAGTTACTGCGGATTTGAAAGGATACAGACTACACCAATTGGATAAAATGCAAGAACCTAATTCAAAACTTGTAGTACAATACCTTAATTCAAAAATGACTTGACAGCCATTCATTAAACGTCCTGTATTCAAACATGAAATGCAAGTTCTTACCTCGTTTAGTACATGATCCAAATTTGCCTGAATCAGATAAAGACAAAATTAGAGAATTATTGGATAAACCATTCTTTCCCTACCTGCGTCGTCATATTGGCATTTCGGAAAAGGCCAGGCAACTTCCGGATCATTCTCTCAGACTATTTAGCGGTTGGACGAAATCATCAAAGATGCCAGAAATTTACACGCATGAATTAGGAGATGAAATAACTAATCAAATACTGCAAATTGAAGGTTTTATGACGCGATCAACTGAACAAAATGACATGCTTAAGCCAAAAGCATGTCCTAACTCCGGTAATTGCTCTGACAACAAACCCGATGCCAAGTTCTGCACAAAATGCAAGATGGTGTTATCGTACGATGCATATACCGAAGTGAAAGAACACAATGAGGGAATTAACCAGTCAAGGTTTGAGAAACTTGAAGCGAAGATTGATGAAATGCAACGGCAGTGGCTTTCAACACATGTGACAAAAGACCCTAAGGGACAGATTCCAATCAGTGAACAAGAAATTGAATTTATTCTTCAACGAGGAAGGAAGTTTGACAAGGTTAGACGCAAACGTGATAGGAAAATCCTAGAAGGATTTAATTAGTCAGTAAAAATGGTCTAGTCTTCTCGTTTACTTAAGTGCCTATTTTGATTGAAGACTGCAAGAGATTATATATTTCAGATTCTATATTTATTCAAATTTGGCGTTCTGCGCCAAATTGAAGCAAGTCAGCGAGAAATGTAAGAGGTAATACAGCCTCTCGGGCGTTTGATGCAGTCCGCACATCCATGTCAGATATGACAAAAGGGTTGTTTGGTAAAACTCTAGGAACTCGGCTAGGGTAAGTTAGGGTGTCACTTAGAGAGTACACGACCGACAAGGACCCCAAAATCTAATCCCAGACATGAAAAAGCGAAATAACATCAACGTCAATGAAGACTTTAAAAACTTCCTAGATATTTTGCTAGTTCATGTGAA
>JAICQW010000014.1 GCA_025937665.1 Nitrososphaeraceae archaeon
GCAGTACCTACCTGAGTTTGAGCGCCAGCAACGTTTGTGCAGGCTGCAAGAACATTACATTCATTTGATTGGTCTTGTTCTTGTTCTACTTCGGCGCTGTTAGGAGTATCGTCATAAATATTACCCGTATTAGCTACAACGGCAGTACCTACCTGAGTTTGAGCGCCAGCAACGTTTGTGCAGGCTGCAAGAACATTACATTCATTTGATTGGTCTTGTTCTTGTTCTACTTCGGCGGTATTGGTCGAATCATCAAAGAAATTACCGGTATTAATTACAGCAGCAGTACCTGTCTGTGTCTGGACAGCTCCTATATTAGTACACGCTGTAAGGACGCTACATACGTTCTCCTGTTTCTGTTCCTGTTCGACCTCAGCGCTGTTTATAACACCATCAAATGAAGCGTCCGCAAAAATATTTGCTGTATTAGCTACAACTGCGGTACCCACTTGAGTTTGAGCGCCAGCAACGTTTGTGCAAGCTGTGAGGTCTGTGCAGACATTCGTCTGGTGCGGGTCCTGTTCTACCTCAGCACTGTTTGAAACTTCATCAAAGAAATTACCGGTATTAATTACAGCAGCAGTACCTAGCTGAGTCTGAGCGCCAGCAACGTTTGTGCAAGCTGTAAGGTCACTACAATTGTTTTCCTGAACTGTCTCTTGTTCTACTTCAGCACTATTAGAAACATGTTCAAAGATATTTGCTGTATTTACGACAGCTGCAACAGCGGTCTGTGCTTGAGCGCCAGCAACGTTTGTGCAGGCCGAGAGGTCTTCACAGCTGTTATTCTGTATGGCCGCTTGTTCTACTTCAGCACTATTAGAAACATCTTCAAAGATATTTGCTGTATTTACGACAGCTGCAAGAACACCTATCTGTGCTTGAGCACCCATAACATTACTGCAAGCTGCAAGTTCACATTCATTATTCTGTACGGCTACTTGTTCTACTTCAGCACTATTGGTAACATCTAGCTGACTTGTAAGGATGTTGGCTACAATAGCGGCAGCACCTGTTTGTGCTTGTGCAACCATGGCGTTAGCACAAATTGAAACATTACATTCGTTATTCTGTACTGCTATTTGTTCTACTTCAGCACTGTTATCAACATTGGTAAGGTCGCTAAGAACATTTGCTACAACGGCAAAGACACCTGTCTGTGCTTGAGCACCCATGGCGTTAGCACAAATTGAAACATTACATTCGTTATTCTGTACTGCTATTTGTTCTACTTCAGCGCTATTGGTAACATCTTCCTGGCTGGTTAGCACATTCGCGACAGCAGCAACAGTAAGTATTTGAGATTGAAGTCCTAAAGCGTTAGCACAGATTGCATCATTACATTCGTTTATCTGTGCTGCTATCTGCTCTACTTCAGCGGTATTGGTAACATCCTCTAGGCTGGTAAGTACGTTAACTACTGCTGCTATTGGTAACACTTGCAATTGAGCTCCAATAACATTTGCACATTCAGCAACATTACAATTATTATTTAGCTGAAATGCAATTTGTTCTATTTCAGCGCTATTCGTAACGTCTAACTGGTTATCAAGTACGTTAATTACAGCAGCAAATGGTAGTACTTGTACTTGATTCGCAACGTTCAAACAAGCAGCAAACACATCACAATCGTTGTTAATTTGAATGGCTATTTCCTCGATCTCAGCACTGTTGGTAACATCCTCTTGTGTGCTCAGTATATTGGCTACAATACCAATAGGAAGTACTTGAGCTGCCACCAAAGTGTTGTCACAAATAGTAAAAAGATCACAATCATTGTTCAATTGTAATCCAATTTGTTCAATTTCAATACTGTTAGTAACGTCCGTCTCACTGGACAAAATACTCGCTATTATCTCAATAGGTGCAACTTGTGCAAGAGCAAGACTGTTAGTACAACTAGCCAAATCACAATCTATGTTAATTGAGGCTCCAACTTGTGTTGCTGCATATGTCTGATTAATCCACCCAAGACTTATGGAAAAAACTGCTAGTAAAATCGCGACGTATATAATACCTATAGAATCTACCTTCCGGTCAACATTCATTATTCGACTGGTACTATTAATAGTATAAAAGTATTCATAAATTAGAATAATTTTTATATTTTTATTTGACTTTTTTAACGATTATTTTCTAGAATTAAGATTTTCAAACTATACAGTTCAAAGAACAGTTACTGAATTATTCGCCTCGAATTATAAAAAAGTCGACTCTTTTGTCTTAAAAAACTCTAAATATGAACATTTGCCGATGCTACTGTAATAAAATGATAAAAAAGGTCATTTTCAATTGAGTATAAACCTGAGACTACGTCGAATGAAAAACGTCTCGATTTGCAAACTTTCGCCAAAAATAATAAAGGATAGAGATACTATAATTATCACAAATGAATGCTACCGTGCTTTGTATGGCATTAAGCGTAGTGTTGATACTTACTTTATCTAACCCGAATGTGCTGGGAATTGAAGCAAATTCTACTGCTGTATTGCCAGATTATGGTAAGGACTTGAAATCAAAAATAAATAACCTACTCTCAAATGCTTTGAATGAAACTGACAATGTTCTGAATTCCAGTTTGATATCAAATGGATCTAATCTGACTTCAAGTAATATCATAGTGTCCAGCAACAAGGTTTTTTCTACTGTTAATAGTAACGATAGTGATAGTGGCAGTAGTTCCCTAGTTAAGAATCAAATTAATACCAGCAATGGAGTGTGTAGCTCTACCAAAGTGGGTGGAAACGGTAACGACACTTTGGCTTCAGCAGGTAATTGTAACGATGAACTGACAGGTGGAGGCGGCGCTGACAAATTTATGTGTGGAGGTGGGAATGATACCGTAAAAGATTATGATCCGCAGGAAGGCGATATTATTTTAGACAAACAAAATTGTGAAAAAATTCAATAATTGATTAATACCTCTTTTTTTAATTAGTATTTAGTTTATAGTCGGGATTATTTATCAAGAGCTTTCCTAACTTCAGGGAGAGCTAATGCAAAACCCACATGTATACAGTCAAACTTGTCTTCCGTAATGCATTTCAGTCTCTTGTCTCTTATCTGAAGCCGGTCTGAGGCGGCCGACAAATTAAACAGAACCAGTGGACACAAATAGACTTGCAAGAAAAACGTAAGAAAGGAACATTTCGTTTATTTTCTAGTTTCCGAGACTACTCCCGTATTTTATGAAATGCTTGTATGGTGATAATATCTAGCCCTTTTTAGCAGTAGCCTTCTTCTTTTGGTATTTTAATCTTCAGTTTGTTCCAAAATTCGTTCTCGATAATGGCCCTAGGTAGTTTATTGATTATTGACGAGAATGTGAAAGGGCCTTTATTCATGATCTAGGAATCGTTATTGGCATAAACATTCACTAGGGTTAATCATGACTTTCTACTTCCGCTAAATGAGGCACCAACGATCATTTTTCTTGTTATCCTTAAAACAGTGAATATTATTTTCTTCACGTCTTCAGCGGAATTTCCTAGTATTCTAATTATTATTCCTTTACTATCTGGAAGAACTGAAGTTCCTACCGATATCTTTCCTCCATCCTCGATACTTTCTATTTGTTTATCGATTTCATTTTGAAGATCTTGTATATATGATTCTTTGGTAACGATGTAAGTTGTACCGACTACCTTGTATTTCCCTAGTATTCCTTTGATCCCCAAGTTTTTGTTCTTTGGATCTAATTTTACGACATCCATAAATCTTGTCTTACCCAACTGATTTCTTCCTACTGTCTTTATATAACAAAGGTCATACTCGAATGCTTCACCACTTGCTACCCTACCAGGAACTATAACCTCCGAGTATATCATTGTGGCGTTGTCATGTACATTCAAATTTACTTCCTGGTAAAATCTAGAATTGCGAAAGGGTATAATTTGATCCGGGATGTATTCAAAATAACTTTCTTCCTGCACGTTGATATTGATTGTCTGGCTTGCATAATTTTTTTCCATCTTGTAGATTCTGGTAGCTCCTTGTGTGGTAACATGAGCTAATGTATTGTTACCCAATTTTATATCAATTTGATACCTGTCTCCTTGAAGAATTCCACCAGACGGAGATATAATATACACATAGGCCATGGCAGGAAGAGTCTCTTCCAAATACATAGCTCGTTGTGCCAATAGTGGGACACGACTATACTGTTCCTTTATGACAGTATTTCCAGTTGCAGAATGTCTTTCAAGTTTTAGGCGCAAAATACCTACCTTTCCCGTTTTCTCAACTTCTTTCTCAGACCCCTTCATATAGCGCTTAATCTCAAGGGGAATGTTTTGAGATGTAGAAGAATTTGCTGACATCTTATGCCATCATTTGTCCTTAATCAGATCATCCAATGTCAACTTGTTTTTCCAATATTTACATTCCCGCGTATCCCACACATTGAACTTGTTTTTAAATTCATCCAATTTATCTATTTATTTACTTGATTTTGGTAAAGCATCAAACAGAACGTCTTTTATGATAAAAGAGACAACTGCATTCACACCAAGACCAGTCTTTGAGTTAACAAAAACAGTTGGTTTGCTGTTTCGAACAATTTTGG
The DNA here is from genome assembly GCA_025937665.1 of Nitrososphaeraceae archaeon. GTDB lineage: Archaea > Thermoproteota > Nitrososphaeria > Nitrososphaerales > Nitrososphaeraceae > TA-21. The sequence goes on from JAICQW010000014.1 coordinate 4,565, forward strand.
CATCTCTTTCCATTATTTTTAGATCCGCTCCCACATATGGAGCTATATCTATCTTGTTTATTACCAATAGATCACAATTCTCTATTCCCAAGCCTCTCTTTCTTGGATATTTGTCACCACCTGTAACATCTATTATATAAATAAAATAGTCTGCAAGAGCCGGACTGAAAGTAGTTGTTATGTTGTCACCACCGCTTTCTATCAGTATTAAATCAAGAAATGGGTACTTTGATTCTAATTCTTCTACTACAGAAAGATTTATCGAAGGATCTTCTCTGACTGCAGTATGAGGACAACCACCTGTAGCAACACCAATTACGAGCTCCTCGGGCATTATGCCTTTGTCTGTCGCAAGATTTCGCCTCATCCTCTCTGCATCCTCCTTAGAAACAACATCATTAGAAATTATTCCGGCCTTGTATCCCTTTGCAGAAAGTATTGGTACAATCTGTTCTATCAGCATTGTTTTACCCGAACCTACAGGTCCACCTATTCCAACTCGAGGTATTCGCTTAGGAGTCACAAGAGACTTGATCTAATTTCATGTAATAAACATTTTTGATATCATGTTTTCGTGTTTCATTTGCAAAATATCAAGTCCCGGAGCAAATTGCCACATACCTGAAATTGGTTTATCAATATTTTCTAGCACCGATTGCAAAATGATGGGTTTTAGAAAATGGATCACTTTTTGACCTTCAAAATGCTGAAGTATACCTAGTCTTAAAGCAGCCCCTACAATGCTTACGACAAATCCGTACAAAAATATCACTCCGGCTTTTTTCTTTTCAATATCAAGTGACTCGGTTACTACTCCAAACGATACTGGGTATACCCCCGTTGCGTTACCTTCACTGATAGCGGTTTGATAGCTCTTTAACATTTTCTTATTCTTGGCAAAAGTGTTAACACATTTTAGCAATTGATTACCGGATCTAACAGATGCTGTTCTTGTCTCGTCAATTAATTTCATAGAGTATAGAGATTCATCGGTACGAAGCAGAGAGGTCATATCCCTTCTCTTACATGATTGATAAGCGTTGCCCAATGCGGTACAGTCGGACGGACCTATAACCTGTTTTAAATAAGCGGCAATAAATTCAGTGATATCTTTTCCCTTTAACTTCTTTAGTTGCGATAATGCTTCCAATCCGCTAGAGGTTGCATACAGTCCTGTTGGAAAAAAAGAGTCCGATATCTGTAATATGCTGATATCTTCGCTATCTATTTTAGTGTCCATGAATATCATATCCTAGGTCCGGCTCAAAGATTATGTTCTCATTTTTAATACTAATATTTTGTCTCAATTTATAAAATAGCTTCTTAAACATTTCAATTTCAGAATCAGATTGTATAGGAAAATGTACTTGATTATTTGCAACCTTTATAGGTCTATGCATGTTTCCAATAATATGACCAAGCTTTATTGCTGTTTCCAATGTTTGTTGGGTTGATATATCACTGTTTAAGGATACAATGACGATATTTTCTGAATCTCTTTTTGTTATAATCATTTTTTCTTCCGTCAATAAAACAACGTCACCGTCATTGATGTGGGAACCTGGTTCCATAGTCAGAGCTAGATCCGTTCCCTTGTTGGACAACTTTCTTATCCTGGTCCTGTCAGCTTCAAGTCGACTAACTTGTATTTTTTCAACTTTGTCATTTTTCAACATAGTCTGATATTTTTTACCCAAATCTGAATCAGAATGGATGTTCCCGATTATCTTATTGATATGAATCATAAGTCTTACAAATGACCTAGGTATGGGAGCTTTTGCAGGTAGTTATGCTTTTTCTTTATTAATTTAATTTTCTCAGTGAGTATATCTTCCATGTAGCAGATTGCTAAAAGGTATGGTTCGGCATAAATATCACACAATACCAATACTGGGATGCAAAGTGTATATGTATCGTCAAAATTTATTACTAATCGAATTATTTAGAATATTACAGAAACCTGTTTAGGATTAAAAAATATAAGCATCGTTCTTTGATACTTAAAGGTCGTAAGTTGGTCGATCCACTAACATTTGTCTTGATTTCGATTCCATCAATGATTTTGTTGGGCCTTCGTCATGCACTTGATGCAGACCACATAACTGCAATAGATAACCTAGTCAGATTGCACAAAGTTGGTAGAAATTCCCAGTGGGTAGGCGCTGGATTTAGCATAGGTCATATGATAGCGGTTCTGGCTGAAATGATATTAATTATTTACGTTGTAGGCAACATAACAAATGTTGAACAGCTGTCATTTCTGGGTGGAATAATAGGTGGCATTGCGTTAGGAGTGATCGGGGCCGTAAACATCTACTCAATGAAGAAATGGGGAAAAACAGGCTCGGCTATCCTCGCAAGCAAGGTTTTGTCCAAGTTGGGAATTATGAAACCTTTTAGTTCTGCTCTCATCACTGGAATAGTTTTTGGATTAGGATTTGATACAGCTACTCAGATATCTGCAATTACCTTATCAGCTATAGCTTCAGCATCTCTTGGGGTCCAAGTAGCCTTAGTCCTTGCGGGATTTTTCGCAGTAGGTATGATCCCGATAGATACGTTAGACAGTTACTTATTGCGGTCCGCTTTTTCTAGAATATTCGGAAATGGAGGCTTCAGATATATGGCTTATTCATTAAGTGCAGCTGCACTGGCCGTGGGAGCTATTGCTTCGTATGAAACAATAACCAACTCGGAAATATTACCAGATATTACCGGTCCTGTACTAGCAGTAACAATAATCATAGTTTCCTTTGGCTATGCGTATGCTACGAATAGAAGACGGGGCATAAAGTCCGACCCTGGCTCAGCTTCACAAATAAAGGAACATCGGCATGATAGGGAAGAGGAATACGATTAATAGATTTCCGAGTTTGAGCGCAGTTCAATTTGAATGTCGAATAAAGGTGAAGAAAATAAAAATTCAAAATAAAAAACTACAGAACATTTGTTACTAATAAAGAAAATGATCTGACCTATGTCTGGGATCCCATCTTAAATAAAAGTGCAATGGCATACCCAAGAAAGGTATTGCCAATCGAAATAAGTCTCTTAATTAGTTGGCCTTTTCATCGTATTTTTCAGGATATGCATAACAGTAGACTACTTCATAATCTACTAAAGAGCCACCCAAGTCTTCAAAGAAGGTCAAGCATTGCTTAGTTTCTGGGTCCTCTAGTTTGTAAAAATCCCAATCCTTGTAGTCTTTGATATCATCAATTTCGCACTTTTCGGCATCTATTTTTATGGATATTTCCTCTAATGTGTCTGATTTCTTACAATTTTTTTCTGATGGATTGTTGTCTCCGTGATTATCTCCTGGTAATTTATTTTTAAAATCATAATCCACTGCGTATACACCAGAAGTAAGTGATAGGACAAGCACCGCCAAGAACGAGATGCTGATATTTGTGAGTAATTTTGAGTTTATACCTAGCAAAAGTTTCCTGTTCATCATTCAGTCTTAGTGTATTTTGACACTATAAATTAATTTCCCTTTTGACGATACAATCTGGATATATCGTTGGAGAAAAATTTACTCTCCTTCAAATAATTTAATAACACAAGCCCACTTTGAAATTATAAAATTTGGTAGTTTTTACAAATTTTGATATAAATTTTGCAATATTATTGTATAGCGGTATCCTACTATTTCCTTGACATACATGATTTTTGTGGTAGTCCTGCCCTATAATTAATTCTCGTTAGTTAAATATTAATCTCAAAGTTAGTAACAATATAGGTCAAGTATATTTCTATTACTTAAGGAAATGGCAATTCGAATTTTCTATCGTCTTTGGATTCTTTGTCTTTATCTGAAGAATTGTCATCGTCTGATCCATCCTTGTCACTGTCATCGTTGTTGCTATTTGAAGAGTCATCATTGTTGTTGCTATTTGAAGAGTCATCATTGTTGTTGCTATTTGAAGAGTCATCATTGTTGTTGCTATTTGAAGAGTCATCATTGTTGTTGCTATTGTCATTGGCAGAATCATCATTTGCAATAGAAGTATCATCATTGTTGGTATTCGCGGATGCATCAGCACCAGCTTGTGATGGATTATTCTCATTCACACTGTTAGAAGAGGCTTGGCTTTTGAAAGGGTCTGAATTATCCGTTTGTACTACAGAATTAGCACTACTTGTTTCACTCTCTACAGAACTATTATTGGTGGAAGTTTGACCATTTACGAATGATGTCCCATAGATGCTAAGAAATACGAATACAGCACTTAGCCCTACAAGCAACACGAAATTGATTCTCATAATTCCACCTGATTACATTTGATCACTGCACTATATTAAATTAATGAATTTAAATAGCATCGACTAGAAAATTAGTCTATTAGTTTTATACTGAAAAATGTACTAGATAAGAAATTGGATTGAAAACTCATGTTTGATAAAATATTGATACTATGATTAGTAAATAGCTATGAATTTGAGCCTAGGAATCTACTTTTGTGCCAATAGTTGTGCATCGTTAGTATCAAATAAATGGATGAACGAATATGTTATAGGCAATCTTTAAAGATCCTCCCTTCGCATTATAGAGTAAAGAGGATATTACCATATATGGGTAAATACAATCAATTAACTATGATGACAAACAAAATCGCTTTTGTTTCTGTCACTATTTCTTACCTATTTTGAGCTCGTTCATAACCACGCTCATATAATCTCGAAGATCATCTTCAGTAAGTGAGGCTTCCATTCCACTATTTTCCTTCATCTCATAAGATGTTTTCTTGGCGATGATGAGCACGCATGTCTGTAACTCTTTCTCCATCTGTGCAGTTCCTATGCTATCTAACAACTTGGATTGCTCCAATACTGATTCTCTAATTGTTTTTCGTAAGGTCAAATCCTGTGATAACGTAACAGCAGAGGAGTATAGTCCAACATATATCAGATATGTTGAAAGACCCGTAAATGCTACAGAAACAAGGCCGAATGGTGGGTAAGCTGCTTGAGATACTGTAGCAGATCCAGCTAAATAGAAAATAAACATTCCATAAGCAGCAAGTATCAAATAGTGTCTGATAGCTGTTCCACGCCTTAAGGTTCTTGCGATAGAAAGAAATGCAGCCCCAAAAACTAATCCTGCAAAAATAGAAGCCGTAGATATCATAAGAATATTGTTCATAATTTCGGTATCAGTGTTCCCGGTCGGACTAAGAAACCCAAGAATATACAAAGGATAAGATATCAGATAAATAAACGCAAAACCCATGATGCCCCAAAATTTGACCTTACCTATTTTCTCTACATAAGGTCGCAATAGGATTACTGCACTAATCCAGGTCAGAATATACGCAATTGTAGATGATAACTGATTTACTGCACCAACCTGACTTACCAGACTTTCCGGTTCAAAATCTGGGAAAAAAGCAACATCTGTAGACAGTATTATGGGATTTTGTTCCTGCAGCCAGATAAGATAGTTGGTAAGACCAGAGGCTCCATTAATGACATAGGCGACCATTGAAAGGCCTAGAATTAAAATCAGAATTTTGCTCTGAAGTTCATTATGAGAAGCTATTGATTTGTACCAACTAAAAAAAGCATGAGCCAATAAAATCATAGTCACAATCCACAGCCCATAGCTTATGGTAAGGGTTACTGCAAGACTAAGAGTATGGTATTGCATAGTAGTCAATACTTGCAGGACTACTATTGCAGAAATTACAATTAATGTGTATTGAGCGATTGTTACCAATTTATGAGTCCTGGCAAGATGTAAGAATTTGGCTCCGCTTTTTTCACCTATTTTCTTAACGTATGCTAGAATAATTACACTGGTAATCGCGAATATTACTGCAGTACTGACAAAGAGCGATATTCCCTCATTAGATGAGATTATGTTTGGAATAAAATCAGACACAAGTCCAAATTCATAGTCTATTAGTATGATTACAGTGACAACGACAAAAAGTAATAATAGCTTGCTATTGTCTAGTGTTGAAGCAGTTTCTAAAAGCACATTCCGGACCATTTTTTGCCCGCATATATAGATGGGGTCTGGTTAATAAGGAAGACCTTGCTTTGAATTATTCAATCGTATAGTTAATAGGAGTATCATGAATACATGTTTCAACGAGATTTGTATCTAATCATGTTATCCTATTATGGTAACTTTCCAAATAGGAGAGCGTTTGTGAATTGAAGGATAATTTAATCTATTTGTTGTGAAATATCCACATCTAATTATAGTTAACCTTAGTAGCGATTAATACCAAGTTGGGTAAGAAGACTAATTAGGATGTTTTGCGAATAAAGCTATATGTCGACTATGATACACTTTGAAATACCGGCTGATGATCTCGAAAGGTCAAAAAAATTTCTACAGTGATATGTTTGGATGGAAGTTTGAAAAATTTACATTCCCGGATGGAATGGATAATCTAATGATTATAACCACCGATGAGCAAGGGAAAGGCTATTGGTGGAGGAATGATAAAGAGGCAGGATCCCCCAACATGTAGTGACAAACTATATTGGCGTAAAATCAGTAGATGAATACTCTGCCAAGATATCTCAATCAGGAGGAAAGGTAATAATGTCAAAAAAAGCCGTTCCAGGATGGGCTATTTTGCTATATGTCTTGATACCGAGAACAATAGCTTTGGGATTTGGGAAACTGATCCCAATGCAAAAAATAACGGAATTGACTTGAGTTGAATTCAACAAGGAATTTCGAAAACACTCAAAAATATCTAAATACGATAATAAGTATCTGAACATTTCTTAGTAATTTCAAGATATATTTGAGAGATCTTGAAGAAAAGTTAATGAGCTAGATTTTTCTTGGGTTATAGATTAAAATACTCCGATACCGGATCATATTTGTGATCATTACTAATTTACATATCTTTACTGCGATGGTTCCTGAATTCCAGAATTTTGAAACTCAATATCAAGTAAGAGGAGAGTTCTAGGAATGAACATTACAGATTCTGAAGCTCCATATGAAATAACTGCGAAAACCTGTGGATGTAAAGACAATGACAGAAAAGTGATATATTCATTTGTCGAGTCTTTTCACAATTTATCTAAAGACAAGAAGGATATAATAGTATCAGAAATAGACGCCTGTGAAAGACTGAGAAAGTATGCGCGAGATGATCTTGACAAGCAAGTAATAGAAGCAGAAATTTCTGATCTAAAGATGGCATTAGATCTCTTGACATAATTTACGGAGATGTTGTATATCCACAAGATATCGTCCTCGGCTTGCAGTAGAAATTACTGATTATTAGAAATTAAGCTTAAATAATACCAATTGAATTCAAAGAATATTTGAAATCCAATAATGTCGTAATTGCAACAGTTCTTTTTTTGTTCCTAATGTTTGTTGCCTCAAATGGTAATAATATTAAATTATATGGACAAGTGGTCGACAGGACCTATGTTAATGAAAACTGCGGGGTATCAATAAATTATCCTTCAGATTGGAAATTAGAAGAGAAAATACAGAATGATGCAAGACTTCCTGTAAATCACATTGTTGAGTTCCAACCAAACAATGAAGAGGATTCGATGGCCATTGTAGGAATTGAGTTGAATGATATTTCCCACCTACCAGACAGAACGCTTGAGAGCATAAAAACTAGTGAAGAGAATAATATTACTATGGGAGGGACAGGAATCATCGAAACCTCCGAAACCATTTCCATTGCAGGTTATGACGCCCAAAAAATAGTATATACTGTACTTGGAGAAAACAACGATAGATTGAAGAAAATGGAAATTGACGTGCCTGCATATAATAGAGAATATAAAATAACCTTTGATACTAGCGGAAGTTCACTTTATCAAAAATATATTTCTACGGTGGAAGAAATGATTGGGACATTTAAGATAAATGAACCAACGTTTGAAGAAATAGCTTGCTAATAGCAAAAATTCATGAACTTACCTTTTTTTCTTCCTAATGACTTTATAAAATAGGTCGGCCATCACCGGGAGCTCTAGGTAATCTATGAGAATGGCTATCCATGAAAGTAACACGGGGAGTTCTACGAAACTGGAATTGAAAAAGCTATCATATACAACTTCATCAGTGATCCAGAAAATATGAATAACCTGTACTGCTAGCAGTCCTAAGAATAGATAACTCTTTTTGGCGCTGGATCTATTCTTGCGTATACAGTACCCATAGAAAATTAGACCGGATATTAGCGCCGGAATTTCTATGTAGTCTATTAATACAAAAATCGGTAAGAGACTTTTGGGTGCCAAGAAGTAACTCTTCGCAAATAACTTTTGAAGAACTACATCAGTCGTTAGCCAGTATAAATGAAGTATTTGAAGAGCTATAAGGGAAAATGTTATCTTTAAATTTAGATTTTCGTAACGACGATAGAAATTAATAAATTTCCCTACTAGATCAACGCTTGAGTCAGACCCAAAAGTCATCATGGGAGTGTATGCGGCATAATATAAGTAGATCTCGAGATCTGTTGGAAGACTATATTAGTGTTGTCGATGTCATTTTGTTAATTTTAATCATAATCCTAATAAAAAATTTCATGTTTTTACCGAATTTTTTGTAACATAGGTCATCGTGACTATACGAATGCATTAGAGAAATCTTATATAAGATAGATACTATTATTGTACATGTTATTTAGACACGGCATAAAATCATTAGCTATTCCAGATATTCTGAAAGACTTAATTTTAAAGCATTCCCTGAACAAAAAACAAATTCTTAACATGAAGGTAGATGACCTAGCCTCTGTCCTAAAATGTGATTTTGAAACCGCCAAAATAATTCAAAATTCAGTAAGAAATTCTTCAAACAAGTCAATGTTGCATGAAATGACTGAGCTCGCCTAGAAAAGGTCATTACTTTCAACCAAGATGGTTAATTAAGCATCTTTATTTTATTTTTTTGGAAAGCTATTTCTTGAGATAATTTCGCCTATATTAATTACTTATTCTAGAATAATATAGCAATTGTCTGAAGAAGGAGTTTCTTAAATTACTTATCAGGTTCATATTCTGAATTGTGCGTCATGATGTTTTGAGGATGTTTTCTTATTCTTTTAAGAAATTCCTCCTGACGAGTTATCAGATCATTTAACAGTTCAGTTCCCATAGCCGAGGTTCCTGGAAGATCTTGAATCTTGTTGATAATGTCTCTTGGTGCCAATTCATTTCTATTCTTTTGAAATAGATTGGGAGGAAGAATTTGGTATGGAGCTATTATTGGGGGCAAATAATTCATTGAGGAATTCAACCTATTCAGTCGCAAAAACCTGTTTACAAGGTTTCTTGAATCATAAGACATGCTTACACTTATTTCGATTGATGTATAAGAGTTTAACTTGCCTATTTACCTGTCGTGCGCATATATGCAAATAAGATTGTGCTTGAAGGTTAAGGCTTTAATAAATTCCGAAAATTAGATATGGCTCACTAACATATTATTAAACAGAAAAGATTATGTCAATGTGTATATGTGGCCACGATATAAAGTGGCATTGGATGGACATGCATCATCAAAGAAGATGTGTAAACCACATCTCAAAGTCAGATGCTTGTCCATGCATAAAGTATGTGGATGAAGAGAAGTTAAAGTCGACCACTGTGGATTAGCACTCTGGTCTTTCCATACATACTATTGTTTTTTATGCATTCAATTGTTGATTTTGAAGGATCGTAAACGAATTGTTGAATTTCGCTATTATAAAAAACGTGATATTCAAGACCTAACAGCTTTCCACTCATTTAGGAAGTTTTCATATTGTATAGTTGCTGCCTTTACAACACCAAGCTGATACATTAATGCCAAATCATCACGAATGGCCCTATGCTCAATTATCTTTCCATCACCAATTGTAAATATATGTACTGCTTGGTAAGATATTTTGTTCCCAGTTGGTGGAATGAACCCAAAAAAGCTACCTGTATGTTTACCTTTCACTGAAACAGTTGAAATAACTCTTTCATTTGATGCTACACAATCTATCAGTTCGTATTGTAGATCAGAGAAAGCATTTCTTATGTTAACCACAGTGTCGATAAATTCCTCAGGTCCTCTCATTTTTGATCTAACGGGATCCATTTGTGATTCATGATTAAAGTAATTAGAACTTATGAAATCTGAAACTGTAGTAGTATCACCTGTATTAAGAGCATCGATGACATTTCTAACTAGTTGGATATTATCTTCTGAGAGTATCATATGACAACAACTGCCATATGTTATTTATTGTTTCCTAGAAAAATAAGAAAATATGTAAAAAATGAAACCTAGTTAGAAAGAATATGATTCAATCTTGTGCTAAGAAACATTCCGGAAGGAATGTACAGAATTAGTCATTATCTTTACAGTGTTGTATCTTTAAGAGGGAACATTATCAATAAGTTTGTTGAACTAAGCTTCAAATTGTTGTTGGATCTCTAATTTTTATCATTTGACTTAGCTCATTCTGCAATTGTATGAATGTAAATCCACCGGGTGTTGTCTTGTACGTCCTATTGATTAGATCATATTCTAGCAATCCACGTTGAATCAAGATCTTTGAATATTCCACAACTTGGGAATATGTGAGATAAGAACCAAACATTATTTTACTTCGTGTAATTCCTGCACCAGACCCAGTAACATCAAGAATTGATGCAAAAATTTCTTCTCTACTTCGGTATCTCATTATACTAATTAGAACTTTATAATTAATATGCATTTAGAATTTCTTAAATATAAATAGGCTTCATGCAGTCATTTTCCTACATAATAGTCGTGATTATTAAGTTAATGGAAAAATCTAAAGCTTCTATCATTCGTCTTTTCCAAAAAAGCGTCAATGTCTACAATAATATCATGCAAATTTCGCCTTTGGGAAATACTCTTTTCATTGCCGCATTCAGCAGTGTAGTTTACGTAATTTCCGGTAAGAGGCTCCTTAGTAACCACCCATATATTGTTTACATTTGGTTGAATTGTTGTAATTTTTTTTTGCTGATCTTCTGTTATTCCCTGAGAATCTTTTACAATCTGGATAATAATTGCCTTTTCAGGGAAATCTTTAAGGGTATGAAGATTAGGAATTACTACGTCTAAATTCATCCTTTCAATTGTAACTTTTCTAACGGAAGGCAAAGTACGCGTTGTTAGCATAAAATGCAGTAAGGCTTCGTAGAGAGAACCGACGTTTTCATCATTGAGATTTACTAGCCCATTAAACCGATCGATTATCATCTGGATGTATTGTTTTGATACCGTCACATTCAAAGTAATAGCAGTTTGGATTCTTTCTTTTCCAATCTCGTTAATAATGGAATAAAGTATGTTACCTATACCCTCCATATTTCGCGCACTTTTACCCTATACGTTCTGCTATCGTCCGATTTAAATTGTTCTAATAGATCAAAAACTAAATATTTCAATTCGATAAAATATCTCTATTGACGAATGATTTGATAGTATCATTCATTATTGTCAACTATGAGGGAAATACGAAATTTCTGAAAAATTAAAAGAGTAACCAAATTAATTCATGTGTGAATTTTTTTTCTTCGATCAGAAAATAAGGTAATCTTGACTACTATTTCTCTATGTCGACAAGGAATATAGTGTACATAAGGGAGTTTGATAGATTTGATAAAATGGGAAACACGTTGTGTAGGAATACTGGTTGCCAAAATTTTATTAAATATCCTTTTAGAAAATATTGTTCAAAAGAATGTAGCAAACAATTTGAGAAATGGTACTACCATAATTTTTACTGGGATAGAGTTCGTTCTGATATATTCAAAAGAGATAATTACACATGTCAAATATGCAAAAAGAATTATCCCTATTCTTACCGAAAAAAATTTGCCCGATCACGTAGATTAGAATGCGATCACATAATTCCAAGGTCACTCTATAAAAAACTAGGATACAAATTCGATTCACTTGAAAATAAGGTAAAGACTATTACAGAGTTCCTGCATAACCCTAATAATCTCAGAACTTTATGTAGAGATTGTCATAAAGGGGTAACAAGGGAATTCCTACGCAGCAAACAGGATTGGAATATGCAAACAGACAGGCAATTGATCATTCCAAGAGAAATTTAGTAGGCTTCTCTTCTATCTTTCTTTTCAATTACGTTACCAATTAATTCTACTTTCATCATAATTCATTCTTGTATAGATAATGTTTCTGTACCATAGGACAATATTCCTTAAATATGTGAACACACGAAGTGAAGATATCAAAGTTATTTAAACTTTTATGCTCATTGAGTTGTATGGTCTTAAGCACACTAGTCTATATCGCACTGATCATAATTGTGATCATCATCATTGTGGTCCTGCTCAGGTTCCTCTTCAATGCAATATTCATCCTGCCAGTAACGTTAGAGCATGACTTGGTTGTAAAATACACAACTCCACTTCTCCCTACTTGATTTTTTTACACCACTTTTTTTTAAATTATCGACAACTTTAAATGAACATATAAACAATGTGAATGCTATGCAAGCTTATCTAGCTCCGGCATTTTAAAGCAGACTTAGCTACAATATCCCGTATAGACATGAGACAAATTGACAGTTTTTATATAATTTGACTCCTTATATTTAATGTGAATATGAAAAATAAATGCGAACATTTTGCTCAAGCAAGTGAAACCCCGGATCCAAAAACATCAGGATGCGAAGAATGTCAAGCGGAAGGTACTGATTGGGTTGCACTGCGTATGTGTTTAGTTTGTGGACATGTAGGATGTTGTGATTCGTCCGTCGGTCTTCATGCTACAAAGCACTACAAGGAAACTAACCACCCTGTAATGGTGGCTTTACCTAACAAGCAATGGAGATGGTGCTATGTCCATAAAGAATATTCTTAATTTTGAATAATCATGTCTAATGAGGCCTTCGACAAGTTTCTCTTGAAACTTTTTGAAAAAACTGCAAATAAAGGACAAAAGTTCTTTTTCAGCAAATATGAAATCGGTAAAGAAATAGGACTATTCAATCCGATAGAAGTGGATCGAATTGTTGAGATCCTAAAAGGAGACGGATATGTATTAAATAGTGAAGTGGAAAATACAGAAATTAGAATTACCGATAAGGGAAAGGAAAGACTGGAAAATAATCAAATTTGATTATGTTACTTGCGGTAGATTCCTTCCATAACAATATCTTTCAAGGGTTTTCTATCAGTTAATTTTTCCTTTTCTTGAAGTTCAGGGGGAAGATTTTCCCTGGAGCCTTTTTTTCCAATCGCAATCATAGCCATCACTTCAAAATGAATAGGTATTTCCAAGTCAATTCTAGCTTTATCATAGTCAAAACCCTGCATGCCGTGAGCAACAATCCCCCTAGAAAATGCTTCTAATGCCAAATTCTCCCAAGCAGAACCTGTGTCGAATTGATGTGTTCTTGCAGGTTTTTCATTATATTCAAAGTTTTTTCTAGATATCACTACGACTAGTAACGCAGAGTTTTTAGCCCATGCCCTGTTGCCTTCAGCCAACAAATTAAATAATCTATCCCAATGTTCTGTATTTCTCTTGGCGTAGATAAATCTCCATGGCTGATTATTATATGATGAAGGAGCCCATCTCGCAGCCTCAAAAAGAGACATGATTTCTTCATTATCAAGTTCTTCGAACGTCATTGACCTTGGTGACCACCTATTAAGAATGAGAGGATTAATTTGATAAGTTGATTTTCTTGATCTCTCAGTTTCTGTTTCTCGCATAGTTACATAAAACTGTACTTCATCCTTTATAAGAAAGGCTCCATTCCATGCTAGTCAGTTTCAGTAAATAAATTGTACAAATCGAAAATTCAACATTTCATCACATATTTCATCTGAACTAATATTCAATTTAATAAGCATGATAGTAACTTCTATAGATCTTGAATGAATCTATATTGAAGTTGCAAGAGCTGCTGGATAAAGACTGTAGGATAGAAAAGATATATCCTAGTGTACCTGGTTCAGATGCAGAAATTAACATAGTAACGGTTGAGGTAAGATGTCCCGATAAGAATATTCACAAGATTAGAGCTTACAGAGAAGAAGCTACGAATTTAAGAGAATTTATACGAACCAAAAATTTGGATACC